>JBJKSY010000223.1:0-5841 GCA_046703645.1 Cyclobacteriaceae bacterium | reverse complement strand
GATAACTATGCAATTTCCCCATGCCGGAACCGAACCTGTCACTTATATAAACCGGGTTAAGATTCTGTCTTGCCTGTCGTTTAAAAAATTTATTGCATTTGGAACTGAATTCCCTGAATTCTTCTTCACTTTCCGCCTTAAACCTGTCAAGTCGGCTTTTAATCTCATTATATGCTCTGAAACGTTCGGCCAGGTTATCATAATTAAGACCCCGCTGCAGCATATGATGAGGAGTGTATACTTTGAGTATATTTTCATAGAACTTATATGATTCTGCATTCTCGATATTCACGGTCAGCCGGACCAGCTCGTTGAAAATTTTTTCTTTTAATTCGCTGAATGCCTTGGCAGGAGTTTGATTTAATGCGGTTTCATATTGGGCAACCTTTATTGGGTTTCCGAAATTAATAAGCAAATCACTCTGGAAATGAGACTGATCATCATAATTGATCCCGACGGGAATGATCACGAGGTCCTTTGCAGAAGGCTTTTCTACAATCGTGCGGGAGGCAATTCTGAATATTCCTTTCTGAACAGGTCTGATTCTCCGGATCTTGGAATGATTTCCTTCCGGGAAAATAATCAGGTGTCCCAGGTTTCCTAAAATGCCAACACACTGGTCAAATATTTTTTCATTTTTCTCAACAAGATCCACCTTGTCCCTGGCCCTGTAAACCGGCATCATGCGAAGTGATCTCAACATATAATTTGCTGCCCTGGATTTAAAAATATCTGCCCTGACCAGATAATAAGGAATTTTTTTATCAACACGTGTTACCACAAGGGCATCCATGAATGCATACTGGTGATTCGGAGCGAATAAGACCGGACCGTGAACAGGAATTTTTTCCCCTCCGGTTACTCTTATTTTACGGAAATACACCCAGATGGCAATGGATATCCAGCCCCGTAATATCACATGACCTGCCCTGAGTATAAATCGTTGAATCATTTCTATTAAACGCTTACTGTTGACCCTCTCCTTGACCATAAAAAAGATATGAACATTCCTGATATGATATGCCAAATACCCCACCAGGCAGCTACAAGGGCCATTCCTCCGAGGCCATGAAAAAAGTTAAAAATCAGTACAAGCCCAAGCCCGGAATTCTGGATACCTGTTTCAATGGTTATTGTTTTCCTGTCATTGACAGGAAGATTGAAGGTACTTGCAGTGAAATATCCGGTGGTTAATGCCATACCATTATGCAGTAGCACTAAAATAAATATCAGATGAATATATTGTATGAAATTGCTATAATTATTTACGAGAGCAATCACAATAAAAAATCCGAGAAACACTATGGATAAATATTTGAAATAAATCTTTATCCGCCCGGTTATTACCGGAAATTTTCCTGAAAACCATAATCCCAGCATGGTAGGTAAAGCCAGTAATACCAGTACATTTAAGACCATTCCCGCAGGATGAATTGTCATGCCGTTCACATTATTTGTATGCCCAAGGTAAATGGAACTGTAAAAAATAAAATTTAAGGGCGTCAGAAATACTGCTGCAAGGGTTGAAAAACCTGTCAGGCTTACCGAAAGTGCCGTGTTCCCTTTTGAAAGAGAGGTGAGGAAATTGGATACATTTCCTCCCGGGCATGCCGCAACCAGGATCATACCAAGGGCCAGGCTGGGCAGAGGCCTGATCGTTATAATGAGTAAATAAGTCACTAACGGGAGCAAAATGATTTGTGAGAAAATTCCTACCAAAACCGGTTTGGGATGTTTAAAAAGGTATCTGAAATGCTCTCCTTTTAAATCCAGTGCCACTCCAAACATGATCAATGCAAGAATTACATTCAATGAAAAAAGGCTTACCTCGCTGAAATTCAAATGTATGGAATCGATACCAGGGGTCATGGTCGCAGTAAAAAGTCGTATAATGTCTAAATATGAACCAAGTATGCTTCAAATATTAAATTAAATTGACCAACGTCCAAAAATAAAAAGGCCGGATAAAAATTCCGGCCATAAATCCATTTGAAGGTTGACTAAACTTATTAATACAGGATCAGTGATCATCCAGCTTCTGAAGATCTTCGGAACCTTTAAAATCTATATTTTTTGAAAGCCTTGCCAGGGCATGCAAATCGATGTCCCCCGAAACATTCATTAAAAGAAATTCATCAGCATTATTTACCAGCATAACCAGGTCGTGTATCATTCCATGGGTTTCCCGTACCATAAAATTTATCCGTCCATCCGAATCTTTTACCACCATAAGGTCTTCGAATTGATCTTTACGGATCTTTTTCATAATGCTATTATAGTCCTGTTCACCGAATCCTGTTTCGGATTTGCTTATGGATCGGACTTCAATACCGTCAATTCCCCTGATCAGTTTTACCAGATCTTTGCTGTCGGGATCATCGTTATCGATATCGGAGATGGTTTTCAGCAGCCCTCCTTCTATCCGGATACTGAAATATTTTCCGGTATCCTTGTACTTGTTCTGGAAGTCCCGGATCACATCACTTTGGGCTAACAATGAGCCCCCCGTGAGCATGGAAATAAGTAGAAATACAATTGCTTTCATGGGAGTTGTTTTAATGTTTATCTTGTACCTTATCGAGTTTATCAAAACCTTTGATATCCATGGTTTTTGATATCTTGGAAATATCCTTCAGGCGGAGGTCGCCGGTGAGGCTTATAAGGGTGAACCTGTTTATATCGCCTATTAGCATTACAAAGTCCGATATTACCTCTCCCTTTTCAAGAACCATGAATTTAATGTTCTCTGTTCCGTCACGAACGATCATGAGGTCATCAAAACCGTTTTTATCAAGCATGCCGATCGCCTTGTTATACATCGCTGAGGCATCCGTTATGCTGTCAGATGAAAGAACACGGATCCCGTTCAATCTTCTTACGAGGTTCATGAAATCCGACTCATTCTCATCTTCCGGGATCTGCGCGATCATGCTGAACATCTTACTGGTGATGTATATCGTTGTAAAGTGATCCTTTCCCTCATACTGGTTAAAGAACCTCGTAACCACATCCTCCTGTGCGAAGACTGCCTGTGCGGCAATAACAAGAATGAAAGTGGCAAATAGTTTCATGGATTTAATTTTTTTCATTTTTCAAAATACTTTCAGCTTTGTGGAATTCAGAAATCCTGCTGGCCTGGGCTTCACCCTTATTCAGTTCGGTTGAGATCATCATTAATAAGCCCCGGGTTTCCGCAAGTGCTTTATGCGGATCCGAATAGGTGTCCTTAACCATTTTTTTGCCGGGCAGGATGGAATGATGAATATATTTCCCCGTCATAAAAACGGATATCCCTATTAAAAGAATAGCGGCAGCCCGGTAAATTATTTTCCATACAGGCAGGTTTCCATGACCGGGATCTGGCCGCATTCCTTTTCCGATTTTTTGTAATGTGTCAAGGGACAGGGAAGATTCCCTTACTTCCAATGTTTTATAAAACCTGAACAGGGAAGCATAAGGCAGCAAATCATCCGGTATCGTTTCCCGGTCGAAGAAATCACGTAATATCTGTTCTTCTTCAAGCGTGCTATTACAGTTCCAGTATTTTTCAAGCAGGATCTTTATTTCACTATATTCCATAATTATCAATTTTCAGGATCTTCGACCGTAAACTTGCCCGGGCGCGGAATAGAATAACTTTCATGTTATTTTCATCCATTTCAAGTATGTCACATATTTCTTTATATGAGTAACCCTCAATATCACGAAGAAAAATAACCTGCTTCTGTTTATCCGGCAATGTCTCTATATAACTATATATTTTATCGAGACTTTCCTTCCTGATTACCTGATTATCCACCGCTTCTGATGCCAGTTCCAATTGATCTGAATTCAGCATGACTTTATCAATTCTTTTTCGTTTTCTTAAACGGTCGTATGTCATATTTTTGATGATGGTCATGCTCCAGGCTTCAATATTCTTTATTCCGTTTAAATTATCGCGACTTAACCATAGTTTCAACAGGGTTTCCTGCAGCACATCTTCGGCATCAGCGGTGTTATTTAAAAGCATACAGGCAAACCTGTAGAGTTTGTTCTTTAGGGGCATCACCTTTTGATGGAAGAAATCTGCCTGCATTTTAATGGGAAGACGTTGGTTACCTGCAAATGTTACAGGTGAAAATTATAATAAAGTATTTAATTTTTTTTTATATATTTTAAAGTATATAAATTATGAGGCATGAATTATATTTCCCCTCATTTTGTACAGGACCTGGTCATTAACAGTTTATTGTTACTGGCCTGTTTTCTTGTAATAATTCTTTTTCTCCTTTGGCGCGCCTATCAGAATAAAAGAAGGTCGAACATGAACCTTTACGTAAATAACAAGGAAATAGAGAAACAGAACCTTCAAATTAAAACGGCACAGGATCAGATCCTTGAAAAAAACGCCGAATTGATAAAAGCAAAAGAAAAGGCCGAAAGTGCTTCTTATGCCAAACAGAATTTCCTGTCGAACATGAGCCATGAAATCAGGACTCCCCTGAATGCCATCATCGGATTTTCGGAAATCCTGCTCCAGGAAAATCCAAGGAAAGATCAAATGGAATACCTTAAAGCAATCAAGTTCTCTGGTGAAAACCTGCTGGTTCTGGTTAACGATATCCTGGATATTACCAAGATCGAAGAAGGCAAGATCGTGATCGAAAAAATTGACTTTGATCTTAAAGAACTTTTACTGCGTATCAGTCAGCTTCATAAAAACATGGCAAGGGAAAAAGGCCTGGAATTCAAACTTGACCTGGATCCTGGAATGGAACCCCTGGTCAACGGCGACCCTGTCAGGCTGACACAGATCCTTAATAACCTGATCAACAATGCTATAAAATTCACCGAAAAAGGAAGCGTAAGCCTTATCGTAAAGCAAACTGGCAGAAATGACACTTCGCAACAACTTGCTTTCCTTGTAAAAGATACCGGTATAGGCATTTCAGAAGTCCAGGCAGCCAGGATCTTTGAAAGATTTGAACAGGGAAATTCCGACACAACACGTAAGTTCGGGGGTTCGGGCCTCGGACTTACCATCACCAAACATCTGCTGAAATTACAGGGAAGCGAGATCACATTAAATAGTGTACCCGGTAAAGGCACGGAATTCTCATTTGAAATTACCTACCAATCAGGCAAAAATCCGGTCTTATCTCAAAACCTGCTTATTCATGAATATGCCGGTGATGATCTGCTTAAGAATAAGGAAATACTGATCGCTGAGGATAATGAACTGAATCTAAAAATGGCCCAAAGATTTTTATTAAAATGGAATATTCTCGTTGATACGGCTGAAAACGGTGAAGTGGCAGTGAACTTATCCCTTAAGAAAAAATACGACCTTATACTTATGGACCTGCAAATGCCTGTAATGGATGGTTATCAGGCTGCTAAACTAATTCGTGAAAATCCCCAAAATGCCAGTTTATCAACCCCTATTATAGCATTGACTGCCGATGTCATGAACACCGACGTTAATTCTTCCATAATGCAATACGGATTTAATGACCTGATAACCAAGCCTTTCAACCCATCTGATTTAAAGAGAAAAATCATCAGGACTTTGTTCCCTGAACCTCTTTAAAAAGCAGGGAAAGGCCCGGAATGGATATTCACGTCAATAATCGTATAGCAGATTCCTGTTTATTTAACAGATGGGATTTACATATGTAATTTTATTTTTTTATGTTTTTTTGATAAAAAAATTTGATTTTATGAATTTATACTCGAATTTTGTGTTCCTGATTTTTAACAGAATTTTATTTTATAAAATTCAAATCAGATAAAATGTTGAAAATAAAAAATTTAATTTCTCTTATTATTGTGATTGTGGTGATCTCTCTGTCAGACAGG
>JBJKSY010000222.1:0-3236 GCA_046703645.1 Cyclobacteriaceae bacterium | reverse complement strand
TTCCTTCCGAAACCACCGCCCAGTTATTCTCAAGATCATTATTCAATGCCTGCTCATTGAGTTCAAGCTTTCCCAGACCCTTCAACAGGCTCCTGTAGGCTATCAGGGTATGCGCGACCGGAACACCCACATTCCTTAAAACCGTCGAATCCGTAAGGTCGCGCTGAAGACGTGACACCGGGAGCTTCGAAGAAAAGAATTCATAAATGGCATTGGCATATCCTAGGTTCCCTTCAGCGTTTTCGAAATCGATCGGGTTCACCTTGTGAGGCATAGTTGACGATCCCACCTCGTTCTCCACGATCCTCTGCTTGAAATATTCGATGGAGATATAATGCCACATATCCCGGCACAGATCGATTAATATCGTATTGATCCTTTTCAGGTTATCGAATAAAGCAGCAAGGTTATCATAATGTTCTATCTGTGTGGTTGGCTTGCTTCGCTGTAATCCCAGCGATTGGATCAGTCCGTCGATTTCCTTGTCCCAGTTAATTTCAGGGTAAGCCGCATAGTGGGCATTTAGTCCTCCCGTAGCCCCCCCGAATTTAGCGCTGAACGGGATCGAATCCAGCATCGCAATTTGAGTACTTAGCCTTGTATGGAACACCTTGAATTCTTTTCCGAGAAGAGTGGGAGATGCAGGCTGTCCGTGCGTCCTTGCCAGCATAGGAATGCTTTTCCACGATTCGCTCAAGACTTCGGTATTTTCCGTAACCTGTTGCATCAGCGGATAAAGTACCTCCTTTAAGGCGTCTCTTAGCAGCATGGGCACTGCAGTATTATTTATATCCTGCGAGGTGAGTCCGAAATGAATGAATTCTTTGCTTTCACCAAGTCCGGCCTCGGAAAACTTATCTTTTAGATAATATTCGACTGCCTTTACGTCATGGTTCGTTTTTTTTTCGATCTCCTTTATTTTTAATGCTTCCTCAGGCGTGAATTTCCGGTATATGTCTCTGAGTTTTTCTTCCGCACCTTGTTTCAGTCCCGGGAAATCCGGTAGTCCGAGACGGTTCAGGAAGATAAAATATTCTGTCTCAACCAGGATCCTGTATTTAAACAGTCCGAATTCCGAAAAATAGGGTGTTAAAGATTCTGTGACTTCGCTGTACCGGCCGTCAACCGGCGATATCGACATCAGGCTGTTGCTGTTCATTGGGTAAAAAGTAAAGAGCAAAGGTAAGAAATAACGGTGAGATTAAAAGTGGATATTCCTTTTATCGGGTCCTTTCCTGCAGACCGGGAAGCCAAAAATTTTATTGATGATCACGGAATTTCAAACAACTTCCCTGCTGTTTCGTTTGATACATTTAAACGGTTAAGAAAATCACTCATATGCCGTCAATTGTTCAATATATTCATGAAATTTGCGGGATTAAATTAAAAAAGTGTTAAGTTTTTTCAGAAAAAAAAATAAAGAAAAGAAATCCGGTTCAGGTGCCGAATATTTTCAGTTGCTTGTTAAGGATGTAATCAATGAAACCGCCGAAGCGATCAGTATCATCTTTGAAAATCCGGATAAAAAAATTAAATATAAACCGGGACAGTTCCTCTCTCTTGTATTCAGGGTGGACGGCGAAGAAGTGCGAAGATCATATTCACTGAGTACCTCCCCTTTCTTCGATGAAGACCTTGGCGTAACGGTTAAACGAATCGACCAGGGAAAAATTTCCAATTATATTAATGAAAAGATCAGGCCCGGTGACATGATCGAAGCTATGGAGCCGAAGGGGAATTTCACCATCGATATTGACCCGGAAGAAAAACGCAATCTTTTCCTCTTTGCCGGCGGAAGCGGGATCACGCCGCTTTACTCCATCGGAAAATCTGTCTTGCACCAGGAACCCCACAGCAATGTAATGCTCGTCTACCAGAACAGGAACGAAGATTCGATCATTTATAAGGAGGCCATCGACCGTTTCAGATCGGAATACCCCAATTTCAAAGTGGTTCATATTCTTTCCCAGCCAGGCCCCGCTTGGAATGGCAGGAAAGGAAGGATCACAAAGGAAGACGTCAGGGACCTTGTAAGTGAAGCGCTCAAAGATAATGAGCATACTCCCTTGTTTTATGTATGCGGACCTCATGGTATGATGGAAACCGTAATGGATCAGTTGCTCGAAATGAATGTCCCCCATTCCTCAATACACAAGGAAAGTTATGTCGCTGCTTCTACCAAAGCCGCTTCACATAAAGAAACCCCGCCTCCTGTGGAAGAAGTGGTCAATCATGAAGTGACGATCATTCTGAATGGCGAAGAATATAAGATCACGGTTGAACCTGGCAGGTATATTCTCGAAACAGCCTTGGATGCCGACCTGAATATGCCCTTTTCCTGCCAGAGCGGTTTGTGCACGGCCTGCCGGGGCAAGTTGATCTCGGGAAAAGTTCAGATGGATGATCCCGATGGTTTATCCGAAGAGGAAATAGCCGAAGGATATGTTCTTACCTGTGTCAGTCACCCGGTAACCAATGACGTGGTAATTGAGATCGGCTGATTTTTTTTGCCGGGATTATCCTTCTATATTTAACCGGCAATTTTAGTTAGTATGCATCCATGTATATTTATGGACAGGGACGGTGTCCTGAATGAAGAAAGAGGTGAATACACTTTCAATCCCGCTGATTTCAGGATTCCTGAAGAAGTTCCCCTGGCTCTGCGTCGTTTCAGGGACAAGGATTACAGGCTCATTGTAATAACGAATCAGGCGGGCATTTCCAGGGGTATATATACCCTTAACCAGATGGAGGCCTGCCACCGGCTTCTTCAGGAGGAGACGGGTCATCTGATCGATGCAATTTATTATTCCCCTTACCATCCGGATATTACTGAGTCGCTTTCCCGGAAACCCGGAACCCTGCTTTTTGAACGTGCAATTGCCAGGTTTGATATTGATGTCGCCGGATCATGGATGATCGGCGATAGTGAAAGGGATATGATCCCGGCAAAGAAACTGGGTATTAAAACATTGTTCATAGGTCATCCCGGTCAATACTCCGGAGCTGACAAGTATGCCGAAAATCTGCAGGAAGCTGCTGATGCTATCCTGAACCAGGGGCCTTCATCCCGCTGAAATTGAAATAAATTAACGAAATTAGCCCTCCATATAAACCCGATGAAGAATTAATGGATATTGATTTACTGATAAGGCAGGGTATTGAGAAAGCCTTCCGTGAAATTTTCGATCATCCGCTGGATTTGGCGGATATCAAGCTGCAACCTACGAATAAGG
>JBJKSY010000221.1:0-7218 GCA_046703645.1 Cyclobacteriaceae bacterium | reverse complement strand
GCATGTAAACCGCCAAACCTCCGAGGGAATTTCCCCTGGACAAAAATTCGGTCTCATACCGCTTCAGGAAATCATGGTTTAATTCATTAAAACTGAGGTCCCTGTTATTCCTGAATTTTTTAAGCGATCTAAGGGTATCCAGGTAGCTTATAGCCGTTCCTATTCTTTTGGCTTCCTTAAGCTCTTCAATATGATTTTCAACGAAAGAAAATACGCTGCTTTTATTACTATTGCCAACGAGCCTGTCTTTGAGCTGTATTATGGATAAGAATTGCAATTCCCCTTTCTCCTTGAGCTTGGTGAGCATATCGATAAAATATGCTTTTCGTTTTGCCAGATAATTATTCAATCGCTGGATCGATTCTGTTCCGGTATAATTGTTTTTCAGACACCGGTTTTTCACATCCCAATATTTTTTGGGAGTTGAATAGCCGGTAGAGATACTGGTCGTTTTGGAATTATGGGTTAGCCGGAATATGATTGGGTAAGAGCCGTCGGTTTTCGGGCGTCTTAAATCGAGCGATAAAATTATAAAGGTTGCCATAGCTTTAAAAATTTGCACGTGATTTGCACGTGGGTATTGGATTATTCTGGTATCATATATTTCTAAAAGTACCTTAATTTAACGAATTTCAAAGAAATGACAACAAATTAATCCATATAAATATAATATTCCGAGGACTGTTAATCAGAGGGTCCCTGGTTCAAGTCCAGGCTGAGGAGCGGTAAAGCAGACCCACGGGTACGCGAGACGCTACACCGCCCCGAAGTGAACGAATGTAATTGGTTCAGTTTCGGGGCGGAAAATAATCCCGGTTTCACTCGGGATTTTTTTATTTTATTTCAATACTAAATTTTTTAAAGATTAAAGTCATATCCAGCTAATCTTTACGAAACAGAAAATAAGTGTGACATGAGCTTATTATAGTGCGATCAAACAATTCAATTCAAACATTTCATAGATTTTAAGGATGCATATAAAATAAATCCCACCTGCTAGCTATAATTATTTTTTTAAGCTTAATTTCCAATAAGATCATTTCCTGTAAAATCTATTAACTTACATTTAATAAATTGATCACCCTAAAAAATGTCCGCAAAATCGACTGACCTACATTATATAAATTCAAGGTTAATTTATTTCACTTTTTTTACCGGACTTTTTCTATTCATTGCCGGTTGCAAGAATAATCCTCAACTCAACCTGGTAATCACCGATTCAACTTATACCCGGGCAATCCCGATAACCGATTATTCACTGGGTCAGGGCGGGTTGTCGTCTCAACCTATGATTGATGATCATATTGCCCAGTTGAAACAGCTCCATCCACGGACTATACGGTTCTTTATCCAGGAATATTATAATATTTATCCGGCTAAAGGAAAATATAACTGGGAAAAGCTAGACAGGATGTTTCAAGCGATAACGGCCACCGACGCCCGGCCGATACCCTGTATTTGCCTTAAGCCGGCGGCCCTCTTTCCGCAAGTTAACCAGGACATATGCACACCGGTTAGTTATTCTGAATGGGATGAATTGATCTTTCAACTGGTCAGGCATTGTAAAGAAATCAATTTCGGTGTGAGATACTGGGAAATAGCGAACGAAGTGGATATCGGCGAAGACGGAGGTTGTCCTTATCGGTTTACCCCGGAAGAATACCTTGAATATTATAAGCATACCTCGGAAGCAATATTGAAAGCCGACCCGGAAGCAAAGACCGGGGGACCGGCACTGGCAGATTACCGGAACCCGATCGGTGATTCGCTGATCGCTTATTGCGGAAGGGGAAATGCCCGGCTGGATTTTTTTTCATGGCACGGTTATACCAATAACCCGGATTTTTTCAGGCAAAGTATCAGGACTGTAAAGAAGAAACTGGAACGGTACCCGTTATTGAAACACACAGAAACATTAATATCGGAGTGGAATATGGATCTCTGGCAACCTGATCTGCCCCCGGATTTTCAACCGGCATTCATCCTGGAGGTAACCAAAATTTTTTCGGATGAGGGATTAAACATGAGCTCCTATTATCATATCCGGGATTATTATGTCGACCCGGACGAATTCAGGCCTTTTTTTTCAGCGAAAGGCACAGCGTTTATGGCCCACTGGTGGAATGTAATGCCCCAATACACCGGACTGTTTGATCAGCAGGGCCGTGTGCGACCCTCCTATTATGTTTTTCGGTGGTTGTCGCTCATGGATGGAAAATCCATAAAAATTTCAGGATCAACCGGTGATATAAAAACCCTGGCTTCCGAAAAAGATCATTGGATAAATATCCTGGTATGGAATTTCCCGGAAAATGAACCAGGAAAAATTTGTGATGTCAGGTTGGATTATATGCCGGATAAAAAGGGAACGTTCAGGATTGCAAAACTGAATGCTTCTTTAGCAGTAAATAATATTGAAGTCTTAAGATCCGGTTCAATGAAGGACCTTGACACAAATCAAATGACCTTAACTCTGGCACCTTACGAAATTAACTGGATAGAAATAAACAAATAATGTGACATTTTACAATACTCTTTATTACAGATGAATTATTCAGGATAATCGGAATTTAATATTTCATGGACATAATCTTTTTAAGACAGGTATTGAATAAGTATAATAAAATTTGTTCCGGGATAAATGAAAAAATAATATCTGATTTTTGTACTGTATTCAAAATAAGTTATATAACTTGGTTATAAGATCTATCGATAAATTTTTTATAGGTCGACCGTAATTTTTTATGTGATTTTTAAACTTTTATTTTTAGTACCAGCAACCAATCTTTTAAATATACATTCAATGAATACCATAAAATTTATCATTGCGACACTGCCATTCATTTTAATACTTCCAAACTCCGGATTTTCGCAAAAAACACTTCAGGAAGGTTTTATTGTAAAAAATTCAGGAGATACAATTCAAGGTTATATTCAAAATAAAAATGAAAAGGCTCTATTGAACAAATGTTATTTCAAACAAGATATCCAAAACGAAATGCAGGTATTTTCGCCTGATGACCTAGTTGGTTTTGGTTTTAAAAATGGAAGAGCATTTGTATCAAACAAACTCTTTTTAAATGTACAGGATTCCCTATCCTTTTTTGCAGAGAAATATATTGGAGATGATCTTTCCTTATTCATATATAATAAAAAATATTTCGTAAAAGATTCCAGCCGTTCTTATTTGCTGGTCAATACCCGTACATCCTATAGCCAGAATGATAAAGTATTAACGAGGAATAATTATGAATATATCGGAATACTAAATATGTTAATGAAGGATTGTCCGGACTTATCAAAAATAATTCAAACAACGAAGTTACAGCCCATTTCACTTGAAAAAACCATTGAATATTATTATTCATGTAAAAAGGAAAAGCCGAACCTTTATTACAATCCCTCCAAAGCAGTTGCTCATAAAATAGGAATCGGACTTAGTTTAGTTCAGGCTGAAATAAAAGTACATTCACAGGAAGGCACAGTTTCCCAATCAATAGATGATATTAGTTTCGAGAGGGTGTCCTGCCTGTCTCCCAGAATATTTTACAATACTCAAATACCCGGTATAAGCAACAGGATTTCATTCCAGGTGAATTTATCTTATGCTCAATTTCAATTTAAGGGTACCGGCCTGGAAGATACGCCTTATTATATACATACGGCCAGTGTGAGTTTTAATACACTGGATTTATCCATCATGGCCAAATACGGATACCCGATCGGGCATTTTCGAATAAATACAGAGTTAGGAATTCAGGAATCAAAGACGGGTAATTACAGGCTTATGGACCTAATGAGATTTTACACAAGTTCAGGAACCATATTTAAAGAGACCTATAATAACGAACTTGTATTAAATAGTAATGAATTTGGATTTTTATACGGACTGGGATTGGAATATAATGTTGGAAAATCCAATGCGATTTTCTTTGAACTGTTGGGCAATTCAATCATTGATATTGCCCCTTCCCAAATTTATAAATCTTCCGGCCGGGAGTTTATCTATTTTTTTGGCATAAGTCACACGCTTAATAAATCATGAATTCAACACAACAAACCAGCCATTATAAGAATGTATAATCCAATAAATTAATTAAACTCCTTTACATGTTAAGCTTATAGCTCTGAGGATGGTCCAGGATCGTTCATTTTTAAATATTATTTACATTAGAGCATCCGATTGGACGATCCTTTACTCAGTGTAATCACAGATACACGGTACATTCTTCCTATAAAAACATAATAAACTTTCAATTAAGCGGCTTTCATTATTTTGAATTCACTGGATTTCTAAGTAAGTTCAAGGTTACACCAAATTAAAAGTCATGCCGAAATTCATTATTGAAAGAGAAATTCCCGGTGCCGGAAAGCTGACCGCCGAACAATTAAAAGCCATTTCCCAGAAGTCGAGGGATGTTTTATGCAAACTGGGTACCGATATCCAATGGATCCAAAGTTACGTGGCAGGCGACAAAATATATTGTGTTTACCTGGCTCCCAATGAGGACTGGATCCATAAGCATGCTCAGATGGGGGGATTCCCTGCCAACCTCGTTTGTAAAATATCGGCCATCATTGAGCCTGTAACAGCGGAGAACTGAAAACAGTAATCTACCCGGTTTGTTTATCAGACAATTGGACTAAGATTGGTATAAATGAAGCTGTTTAAAAAATATGATCTTTATTTTGTTTTCGGAGCCAGCATAATATTCTCAGTCATATTAATGATATTCAGCGATAGCCGGGAAATAGGCGACAATCTTTTCACGGAAATAGCAGGTGTGGCCATGACCGTATTTGTCATCAATAAAATACTGGAGAGAAAGGAACGTCAGAAAAGAGTGGCCATCGACCAGCGCATCCTGCGTGAAGTACAGTCCATCATTGCTTCTTATTTTTCGATCTGGAAACATATAGCCTGGAAATACCTGCCCGAGGCAAGGATAGAAAATGAAAAGGACTTTATGACATCCTACCCAAAGATGGTAGAAACCACCAATATACAGGACCAGTTCGGAACGGTATCCATTCATCATCCCGAATCATGGAAACTGTTCTTTCACAGCCGGACCATCAAAGAATGTTTCCAGAATTATTCTACGATCCTCACCGGAGAAATCCAGCAATTCATCAATGATTTTAAAATGTTCATGGATCCTGAATTATTCGACCACCTGCTCAATATCATGGATAGCGAATATTTCAGGAATATATATATGATGAACCAGGAAGGAACTGAAAACATACTCAAGGAACTTGAACAGGATATTGACAAGCTGGATTCTTATATTAGTCCGGGTGATATAAGTCACCTGAACCAGTTTTTTGAACTGAACAATTACTGCCGAAGACTGAATCACAAGATCAGGAAGTTCAGTAATTCAAGCGTTGAGCTGTACCAGTTCAATAAGTATTTTCAACACCCGTCGAGGATACTGAATACGATATCCAGTTAATATTTATCGGTTTTTTTCAGATCATTTTTCCCGTAATGTCAGACCGGTCGTCGGGTTTATTCTGCAGGCGATTCACGCTGAAAAGAAATTTTATCCTCAATTTATCCTTGTCGAAAATACAGGTAAGGCTGTCTCCATGGGTTGTTTCGATGAACCTCCAGGTAAGCAGAAGCGTATCAGGATCTTTCCAGGTGGCGCTGGCAGCAACGATGGAATCGAAATCGATCCGCCGCAGTGAAAACAGCGAATGCGGTGAAGGTTTATAATTTCCTTCCCGAATCCATTCATTCAACCCATGAGCTATAATTATATCCGGCTTGCCTTCTTCTTTCAGAGTAAAGAAACACTGGTTATCGGAAAACCGGAAGATGACCGACTTAGTATTAAAAGGATTTTTATCCAGGAGGAATTCCTTTCCTGAAAGGGAGGTTTCCAGGCCGGAATGTTTCGAATATTGAGGAGGGATATATTTCAGGGAAAGAAGTTCATCGGTTAATCTTTTATGTTCATCATAATTATCCGGCAATGGATCTTTGCCCATCACGGGCACCAGTTCATCCCAGACCAGTTGCATGGTTGTTTTTGTATCGATACTTTCTGAAGTGATAGCCACCACGGCATCCTGATCCGGCAATATCATGCTGTACTGGCCGAATGCACCGTCGGCACGATAACCGCCCGGAGGGTTGAGCCAGAACTGGAATCCATAACCATATCCCCAACTGCTGTCGTTATGACCATTCACCATCTGTTTCGAAGAAGCTTCCTTCACCCAATGTTCACTTAGAACACGCTTGTCATACCACATCCCGTTCTGCAGGTATAACTGGCCGAATTTTGCGAGGTTCTCAGTTTTCATACGCAAATGGGAGGCCCCCATATTTATTCCTTCAAAATTTTCGGCCCAGGTAGCATCGGTTATATCAAGGGGATCATATAGCCTGGGCTTCAGGTATTCATGAGCCGTTTTACCGGTTACTTTTTTTACAATGGAGGATAGCATAAAACTGGCCCCGGAGTTATACATAAATACAGAACCGGGCGGAACCACCACCGGCTGGGCCAGGAAGGTTTTTTCCCAAGGAGCGCCGGGAGGAGAAGCTTCAAGCAGGAGAATGGCATCACGTGCATGTCCAACTGACATAGAAAGAAGATGCCTGACTTTCAAGGCTTTCAGGTTATCGCTGACTTGTTCAGGCAGAAAATCAGGAAAAAATTTAATAACCGGATCATAAACGGTCAACAAGCCTTCCGATACAGCATACCCGATGGCCGTGCCGGTGAAACTCTTGCTGGCCGAATATAACTGCATCCGGTGTTCGGATGAATAAGGCGCCCACCAGCCTTCGGCCACAACATTTCCGTGCCTCAGAATCATAAGGCTGTGAAATTCCTGCCCGCTATGTTTTACAGATTCAAGGAAATTAAGAATGGACGCTGAAGAAATTCCCTGACTTTCAGGGCTGTTCCTGGGCAGGAAATAAGGAAGATTCACAGATACATTCCGGTTACATCCGGGAAACGTGTAAATCAGTCCGAGTCCGGCAATACCCCACCCGGTAGCTTTAATAAATGTCCTCCTATTAATCATGACATGTTAATCGTGTTTTGGAAATAAAATTTTAGGGGCCTTTCCGTGAAACCTGATGGAAGTATTTTATCGACCCTGAACTTTTAAAATACGCTTAAATAATTTATTTTTCTATATAAAACCTGATTAATCATCGATTTGATTAATTTCGATTTTGATAACTAAATC
>JBJKSY010000220.1:0-8156 GCA_046703645.1 Cyclobacteriaceae bacterium | reverse complement strand
GATCCTGGAATTCATCTGATAGTTCAGGTCTTAACTTTGATCTTTCACCTTTGAGCTTTCACCTTTGAACTTTCAGCTTTGAGCTATAAAACATTATGAAAGAAAAAGGCAATAATTTTCCAGAAGATCATTTCGACTTTATAATCATCGGCTCCGGTTTTGGCGGATCGGTTTCGGCCTTACGACTTTCAGAAAAAGGCTATAAGGTGCTGGTGATTGAAAAAGGGCGGGAATATAAACCTGAGGATTTCCCGAAGACCAACTGGAATCTGCGAAAATGGTTATGGCTTCCCTTCGTCCGGTTCTACGGATTTTTCAAACTCACAATCTTCCGGCATATAACGGTCCTCAGCGGTGTTGGCGTGGGCGGCGGATCGCTGGTATATGCAAATACTTTACCAAGGCCTGACAACGAGTTTTTCAATTCCGGTAACTGGGATGGAATTGCCGACTGGCAGGAGGAGCTCAAACCCTTTTATGAAATCGCCGAAAGAATGCTTGGGGTGGATGAAAATCCAAGACTGTTCGACTCCGATCTTGCCCTGAAGGAAGTCTCCGGAAACCTAGCAATGCGGAATGAATCAATCCCTACGCGGGTAGCCGTTTTCTTCGGCAATCCCAATAAGAAATCCCCCGATCCTTATTTCAACGGGAAGGGTCCCGATCGTACAGGATGTAATTTCTGCGGCGGATGCATGACCGGCTGCCGTTATGATGCAAAAAATACTCTTGATAAGAACTATCTTTATCTTGCCAGGCAACTCGGTGCAGAAATCCTGGCTGAACACAGAGTTACAGATGTTCTTCCTTCCGGGAGGTCCGATGGCTCGGAAGGATACATTATTACTTGCAGGAAATCTACGGGATCATGGTTTTCATCTCCGGTGAATTTTAAGACCCGGGGAGTAATTTTTTCAGGAGGGGTCCTGGGCACGGTAAGGTTATTACTGGACCTGAAACGGAAAAGCCTGCCCGGCCTGAGCAGTCAAACCGGGAACTTCATCCGCACCAATAATGAGAGCCTGATCCTTGTGACGACACGGGATAAGGAAAAAGATATGTCAAAAGGGATTGCTATCGGTTCAATTGTTAAAGCGGATGCCGACAGTCATCTCGAAGCGGTCCGGTACGGATCAGGTTCCGGTTTCTGGAAATTGGTAGGCGTTCCGATAACATACGGCAGCAATTTCTTTACGCGGAGCTGTAAATTATTATTTACCCTGATAACCCGCCCCGCACGTTGGCTGAGCATTTACTTTACAAGGGACTTCGCCAAAGAATCGATGATCCTGCTTTTTATGCAACATATCGACAGCGCCCTTCAATTTAAACGGGGTCTCTTTAATCTCCGCTCACGCGTAACATCCGGCACTGCTCCTTCTGCGTTTATGCCCTATGCCAAAGAAATAGCTGAAGAAACCGGAAAGGTCATTCATGGTCATCCCTTTGTAATGGTTACCGAAGCCGTTACAGGAATTCCCACAACAGCCCATATCCTGGGAGGTGCAGTGATCGGCAGGAACCGGGATGAGGGAGTAATAGACAAGAACCAGAAAGTCTTCGGATATGACAATCTCTGGATCTGTGACGGATCAGCTATTTCCGCTAACCCCGGGGTCAATCCTTCCCTTACTATCACAGCAATGACGGAGCGAGCCATGAGTAAAATATCAGAGAAAAATACTCTGCCCAGTGACCGGTAATTTGTATTCAATCCAATAGTCTGCTAATTATGTTTAAATCATTCTCTATATTTCTATGTGCACTATGTACCTATGAGTTTTAATATTTTTTTATCGATGGAAACATGCTGCATAGCTTGAAATCCTTAGGCTTGGTCTGTTAGGAGGATTAATGATCTCTCATAAATTGATGTAAGATATAGGGCCCAGAAAAATATTTCTTCCAATTCATTTATATAACAATCCTGAATTCTGCAATAAATAAATAAGAGCTATTCTATCAGGCAACACAAAATATATTTCCCGAGGTAAAATTTTAATGTAAGATTTACATAAAATATGAAGAACAGAAAATCGTTGAAGTAATTAACAACTAATATATTTGTGATATATAAAAACATCATTCGAATGAAAAAAACAATCTTAACAGCCACGTTTTTAATACTGCTCTCAGGAGCTTTTCAATTTTCCTTTGGCCAGGCAAAAGGCTTTGGTCTCGGTCTCATTTTAGGTGAACCTACCGGTATAAGTCTGAAAACCTGGACATCCTCGCGCGGAGCAATCGACGGAGCCGTTGCCTGGGGTTACCAATATTATAATTCAAACAGCGGGTACCTGAGGATCCATGCGGATTACCTTGTACATAGTTTTAAGTTAATAGACATTAACCAGGGCCAGCTTCCCGTATATTTCGGGATAGGCGCCAAAGTAGTTTTTGCCAATAACCCCGTATTCGGTGCCCGGATCCCACTGGGGATCAATTATATTTTCGGTGATGTTCCCCTCGATCTGTTTGCTGAAATCGTGCCGGGACTTGATCTTGTGCCAAGTACCGATTTTGCCCTTGACGGAGGTGTGGGCATCCGATACTGGTTTAAATAAATTTTCACCTTTATTCATCATCAGAATATTGGTTTTATAAATAAAAATTCTCAGGGGGAAATTAAAATGTACTGATTTCCCCCTGCTTTTTAAAATGCTATGTTGTCAGTGGATTTATGGATTTCATTTTTTAACTTGAAAATCAGATACGATATCTCAATTATGAGGCAAATCATTTAATTTATTTGGTTAACTTCATTGTCCTGAATTGACATTCGAAGTAGATTTAAATAGACATGATTACGATGGAAACCGGCAATTGTGAATGTTTAATTGATCATGCATTTTTATCTTAAAACATGACCCCATGCATGTTTTCCGCTTTATATTGATTTTTACCACTTTCGTCTTTGTTTTTCTGGCCGTATATGCCTTTGGCTACAGAAAGTCCAGGGGGGCCTTGGTATTCAGCGCGCTGATGCTTGCCGGGGCTTTTTATTCCTTCGGATATTCCTTTGAAATAGCCTCCACGACAGTCGAACAGATCCGTTACTGGCTGAGGATAGAATACATCGGGATCCCGGCTATCCCAACCCTCTGGCTGATCTTTGCCGTTCAGTTCACAGGTAATAAAAAGTGGCTTTCTCCGCCATTGATTGCCCTGTTGGCCGGAATATCGTTCACCACTTTCATTATTCATTATACCAATGACATGACCCATTGGTATTACAGGCAGGTAGCAATTGATCATTCGGGACCTTTCCCGGTAGCCTTGCTGGTAAAAGGACCCTGGTACTGGGTGCACATCGCCTATAGCAACCTGGCCATTCTCATAGGTAACCTGCTTTTCATTGACATGTACCTGAACTCCCAGTTATTATACAAGAAACAGGCTATGGTGATGTTGCTGGGATCGCTGGGGCCCTGGCTCGGTCACCTGATATATGTTTTCCACCTGAGCCCATTTTCGCTGGATACCAGCCCGGTGGTAATGGTTGTGGCCGGAATAATTTATTCCTGGGGAATGTTTCATTATCACATACTTGACCTGGTCCCCATCGCTGCCGAGTCCGTCTTTCAAAGCCTCGAAGAAGGCGTTATTATCCTGGACAGGAAGAAAAGAGTCATAAATTACAATCCGGCGGTAACTACACTGAGCAACCAGTTCGGACCGGATTCAATCGGTAAGCTTATTCACCGTGACTTTAATGACCTTTCGCGGATGCTGAGCCCGCTTATAAATGGGAAATCCGATATAACCATTCTTACTTTCATGCTGGAAAATGAGCTTCATACTTACCAGGTAAATGTTTCGCAGGTGGTTGATAAAAGAGGGAGATCGAATGGCTGGATACTTATTTTCAATGACGTGACCCGTCTCCAGAAAATTGAACAGGCACTTAATGAAAGTGAAAAAAAATATGAGGCGCTGAATGCCACCAAGGATAAATTCTTCAGGATCATTTCCCACGATCTGAAAAATCCGTTCCAGCAGCTTGTTGGACTTACCGGGATTCTTAAACATGACATGGGAAATCTTGACAAGGATGAATTGACGCATATCATTCATATGATCCATCAGTCTGCGGAATCCGGAAGCAAATTGCTGGAAAACCTCATGATCTGGGCCAATGCACAAACGGAGAAAATCGAATTTAAACACGAAATGATCCGACTCAGTGAAATTGCGAACCAATCAATTGAGTTCGTTAAAGCGCTGGCCGATGCGAAGGAAATAACCCTTGAAACATCAATCGACAACCTGCTGCAGATCAAATCGGATGAAAATATGCTGGACCTCGTACTTCGCAACCTGATAACCAATGCCATTAAATTCACACCCCGGAACGGTCGGGTAAGTATTACAGCGAACAGAGATGATGATCATGTAAGCATTTCCGTCAGGGACAACGGCATCGGCATCCCGCCCGAAAAAATTGCCAGCCTTTTCACCATCGACAAAATATACAGTACGGAAGGTACGGAAAAAGAAAAAGGTACAGGGCTGGGACTGCTGCTGTGTAAGGAATTTGTCGAGAAGAACCATGGCAGTATCCATGTTAAAAGCCAGCCGGGGAAAGGGAGTGAATTTATCGTAAGACTTCCGTTGTCATGATCAACGTGTTATCACCAATGACCAAGGCGTTCGTTCTGTTGTAATCACCTGTCAAGGATTATATTCCTTACGGTTAAATTTACTCTTATTACAAAATTTACTGCCCCCTTCAGGCCCGGCATCGATTAATTTTTAAAAATCAAAGTTTTTTTTTGTCATTTTGAAAGTAAGGTGGTAAATCGAAAAAATTTTACGAATCATATGAGATCTTCATTCCCAAAAGTATTCTGGATATCAAACAGCCTTGAGATCCTGGAACGGTTTGCCTATTACGGCATATACTTCAGTTTCGGAATTTACATGGAACACCTGGGATTTTCACGCGGGGACCTCGGGATCATCCAAAGCATATTTCTGGCGCTGTCATACCTGATACCATTGTTTTCGGGTTCACTGGCAGACAAAATAGGATTCAAAAAAGTATTTCTCATCGCTTATGCAGCCTACCTCCCGACCATTTTACTGCTGATCCTTACCAGGTCATTTTCGGGAATTGCCCTGACTATGCTGAGCATCGGGTTTGCCGCCGGGATATTCAAACCCCTTGTATCGGCCACCGTGCGTGCCGTAACGGATTCAACCAACAAGACACTGGGCTATGGAATATTTTATGCCATGGTTAATATCGGCGGGACGATCGGGCCCATCGTGGCAGGTAACCTCCGGACCATTTCCTGGAATTACGCTTTTTATGCCTCCGCCTCAGCCATAGTCGTAATGTTTCTGATCACCTTGTTTTTTTATAAGGAGCCGCCGCGAAAAAACGACGAAACCACTCTGAAGCAAAAGATCAGGGACATAGGCGTTGCCTTGTCCGATAAAAAGTTTTTGATCTTCCTGATCATCCTGGGTGTATTTTTCTGGCTTCCCTTCTGGGCTTATTTCAATATCCTTCCGGTTTATATCGAACATAACATCCCTACCGACATTCTTTACCAGAATGTAAGCAGTGTGCTGCCGCACTGGTTTGTCGGGATCATTTCCGGCGAAGTGAACGGTAAAATGAGGATCCTAGGGGAAACGATATCCCAGGACGGATATTTCATCATTATCTTTCAGGTTATTGTTTCCCGGATCTTTGAAAAAAGACCGGCGATACCTTCCTTCAACCTTGGCCTTTCAATTCTAGCGACCGGTTTTATCATCCTGGGCCTCGCACGTATCAGCTTTCCTTCCATTATTTTCCTCGGGATTTTCCTGTTTGCCTTCGGTGAAATGATCTGTTCACCGCGCATCCAGGAATACATCATGTGGATCGCACCCAAGGAAAAAGCCGGGCTTTACATGGGCACCAATTTCCTGGCCACCTTCCTGGGGGCCACGCTGAGCGGATCCTACACCTGGCTGCTGGGGCAATTTGAAAAAGCCGGGCATCCCGAGTATGTCATGTATGTCGCTGCCGCACATTTTCTCCTGGGTATAGCTGCCATCACGATCTTTGTAAAAACACAGGGGGAATTCAAGGAAATGACGGAATGATTTATTTATTATTTGATGATTTGGTGATTTGGTGATTTGGCGATTTGGTGATTTGGTGATTTAATCCGGGCATTTCTTCGCGTTAATTGAAAAATAATTGATCCTTACAGGCATATAATCGGTGCTGTCGACAAAGCCTTCCATTGCGAAAATTCCTATATAAGCGGGTTTGAAATCAATATCGCGGGCAACCACCTGCTTAAAGGCGGAATTATCAAATGCCCCGTCAGAAAACAATAAACGTATCCTGTTCCCGTCCTTTTCAATCCTGAGTGAAGAATGTGCCAGGTTTTCCCGGATAATATTTGCAGGATCGCGGCTGGTAAAAAACACCGGGTCATGCAGAATTTCCTCAGGTTTCAGGCTTTTACCGCCTGAGGAAAAAATTGCCTGTAAAAGTATGGCCGGCTCTGGCGTGGCACCTCCTGAATAATCATTGTATGTCAGCGAAAACCGCAGGCTCCGGCTGTTCAGGCTTGAATCTTCCATCAGGAGCAGCCCCGCCTGCTGCCAGTTATGCAAGGGTATGAAGTTCAGGTAATGGATTTCTGCCGTGAAACAATTCCCGTTGATTTTTTTCAACATCAGATCCCTGATCAACGGCTTATGGGTGGAGTCGGGCCAGTTATCGCCTTTTAATGTGAAAAGCGTAAGGCATTTTTCATTCTCGTCTCTCCGGTTCCAGTATACCGGGTCCAAGGAATGGACAACCCACCCGGCAGTGGAAAGAGAGTCAGCCTCGAGGGAATGAAAATCTTCGGTAAAAGATAAATTCCCTCCCCGTTGATTATTAAAGTATCTCAAAAAGATCAATACAATTGCAAAAACAATAAACACAATTGTCACTGTTGTTACAAGCCTGTATTCCTTTCCTCGCCGGCCGGAAATATTGAGATTCTTTTCCCTGTACGAATACCAGAATGGGTAATGCCCTTCCGATTCTTTCCTTTCGGCTTCGTTGGTGACCGGCGCGTTCAAAACGAACCTTGCAAGTGTATCCAGCGACGATAATGAGGGATTCCCGGAGCTTCGAAGCGAAGATTCCATCACCGCCTGTGAATAGTTCTTCAGGGTTTTCCAGCCGATGATGAGCCCAGTTTGTTCGAAAATCTTCTGTGAAAGGAATTTGCTGTCGGGTTCGGACATGTATCCTTCCAGGGAAACTTCAAAACATTTCCTGTATGCTTCCCTGAACAGTTTATTGAAGATCGATCGTTCCAAACGGTCCATAAAAAAACCATATATCAATTCAGAAATGCAATTTCCCTGAGAATTCCGTCACATTTCCGCTTTATCAATCATTTATTTAAAAATAAATTTATCGTTTTACCGGCAAATTATAAGGAATCCGGAATATGAACTATAAGATTAACAAAGCCATTCTTTTAATTTCATTTTGCATTAATACGGGTATTGTACCGGGGCAGAGCCTGCAATTGCTTTACGATTTCAGGCATTCTGTCGACGCGGCGAAAAACCCTCATAATTTCACGACGGTTTTCTTCGAGTATTTCAAGACCCTTGATTCCGGATCCTGGTTTGTCAAACCGGGTTCTTTTCTTTTCAAGTCTCAGACGGATTTCAACGGGTCGGATCATAATCCGGGAAAATTCTATATGCAGGTCTCACAATCATTACGGTGCTGGAAACCGAAAGTATTCCTTTATTTTGAATTCAGTGGCGGCCTTGGGATCGCCGAACCCGGTTCATACGGATATTATATCACCAACGGATTTTCGGGAGGCGTCTCGCACCTGATTTCCCGGAATGGAGGTTATTACAACCTTGCCATATGTTACCGTTACAATGCCTTTAAAAAGCCAAGCCATGATGCCATGATCTCCTTTTACTGGTGGAAAGGACTTGCAAATTATAAATTCGAATTTTCAGGTGACATGGAAGCCTGGACTTTAAACAGGAATAAAGGAGATGCCGCCACCCGGGACCTGAAAGGCAAGGTCGTAGCATTGTATGCTGAACCGCAGCTATGGATGAACCTTTCGAATAAGTTTGCCGTTGGCACCAGGTTATATGTATACTACCATGTAGTTACCGAC
>JBJKSY010000219.1:0-2548 GCA_046703645.1 Cyclobacteriaceae bacterium | reverse complement strand
CGGTCAGAATAAATTTCCAAGGGTCCTGAAAAATGAAAAATTATCGGATTGGAAAGAATTTTTAACGAATTACCGGAATAATGCTTGAAATAGGAAATGGTATTCTTACAGGTCTCGTCACTGCGTTTGTCATTGGTCCGGCATTTTTTGCTCTCCTGCAGACAAGTATTGAAAAGGGAGTCCGTTCGGGCATACTAATGGCTCTGGGAATTTCCCTGAGCGATACCCTCTACATTACATTGACCTACTTTGGGATCTCATCACTTTCAGAAAATGCCAAGTTCAGGATATTCCTTGCCATGGTCGGTGGAGTTATGATGCTCGTTTTCGGTATCCGGCTTATCACTAAACAGGTTTCCCATATCGGATCAGGAATTCATATCCACGATTCCACCACCACCTTCTGGAAAATCTCAAAAGGATTCATTCTCAACGGTATTAATCCATTTGTATTACTCTATTGGATCGGTGTTGTCAGCCTGGCAACGGTGCATTGGGAATACAGACATATACAAGCTTTCGTTTATTTCGTCACCCTGCTGGCTACCATCCTCACTACCGATATCGGCAAAGCCTACCTTGCTCACCGCATCAGAACTTCCATCACTCCGCGTTTAATGAAGATCATTAACCGTGTTGTGGGAATTGTGTTCATAGCCCTGGGCACACGGTTACTGGTATTCGCCCTTCACCTGGGAGAAGAAATGCGGGCTTCCGGCCAGACCCTGCTCCAGATCTTCAGGTTTTGACGGCAGTATTTTTCTTGATCTCCTTATCCGAGAGAATGGCCTGAACATTTTTCGATGATCCGGATTTTTCCATAGCAGGTTCTTCTGACATGTATTCAGTAATCCGTTTCTTAACCTCGGCAGCCGTAAGATTGTGAAAAATAATTCCATTCCTGGCCACAGAAATCTGGCCGGTTTCCTCCGAAACCACAACGATCAGCGTATCGGTTACTTCACTCATACCGATGGCAGCGCGATGCCTCATGCCGAATTGCGCCGGTAAATCACTCTTTTCAGTGACCGGTAAAACTACCCTCGCGGCCTTGATCCTGTTTTTATGAATGATAACGGCACCGTCATGCAGAGGTCCGTATTTGTTGAAGATCGAGATCAGTAATCTTTTGGAAACAAGTGCATCCAGGTTGTCACCCGATTCGGCATAAAATTTTAAACCGGAATCCCTGGAAAAAACAAGGATAGCGCCAATATTGGATGCCCCCAGTGAAATGACGGCGTCCATTACAGGATTAACTTCCAATTCCTCCTCTCCTTCCCTCCTGAAAATGGTTGAGATAAGGCCCTCCCGGTTAAAGAAAGTATTTCTTCCAAGTACCTGTAGAAATTTCCGGATTTCCTGCTGGAATAAAATGATCAGGGCAATGACACCTACGCCCATAAACTGTCCAAGAATTGCGGTCAGTAATTCCATATCCAGGGCCCGCACCACCAGGTAAATAAGATACAGGGAAAAGAACCCGAGAAAAATCCTGACCGCCACACTCCCCCTGATCAGTTTATATACCTGGTATAGCAGGAAACTGATAGCCCCGATATCCAGGATATCAACCAGTCTTAATGCCAGAAACCCTATCTGAATATTGAATATCAACTTAACAGGGGCTTAATTAACCGAATACATTCTTTGGCTTCCTTCACATCGTGAACCCTTAAAATGGATACCTTCCTGAGTAATGCAACCGTATTCAGAACCGCCGTTCCGTTCAATGCATCTTCCGGGTCGATTTGAAGGGTACGATAAATCAATGACTTCCGGGAAATTCCTACCATCAAAGGAAATCCAAAATATTGAAAATAATCAAGGTTTCTCAATATTTCGAAATTCTGTGCTATGGTTTTGGCAAATCCGATTCCCGGATCCAATATTAAATCCCCGATGCCTTTTGCTGTCAGTACACTGATCCGTTCGCTGAAATAGGTTCCGATCTCCTTCATCAGATTATTATAATTTGTCATCTCCTTCATGTTAGAAGGATCGCCGCGCATATGCATGATAATGTATGGCACTTTTAAAGCAGCAACGGTATCGGGCATCGCCGGATCCATAATTCCGCCGGATATATCGTTAATAACGGAGGCCCCGGATTCCACCGCTCTCTCTGCTACCCCGGATCTGAAAGTATCCACTGAAAGAATTATGTCAGGAAAATGCTTATGAATCATCCCGACAGCCGGCAGGATCCTGGCAAGCTCCTCATCCTGTGTTATATTTTCAGCACCCGGCCTTGATGAATATCCGCCGAGGTCCAGAATGTCAGCTCCCTCATTAGCCATCATTTCCGCAGCGGGTAATAACTGTTCAACTGATGAAATCCGGCTTCCTTTATAAAAGGAATCCGGGGTGATATTCAATATCCCCATTACCAGCGGTTCATCAAGGGAAATGAGTTTTCCGCGGATGTTGAGTGTTTTTTTTTGGTAAAATAATGTATCTTTTACGCCGGATTGCATACAGGCCTCGGGGTCACAAATACCATGAAAATTGGAACTGAAAACAATTAACGAATATAAACAAGCCATAC
>JBJKSY010000218.1:0-14057 GCA_046703645.1 Cyclobacteriaceae bacterium | reverse complement strand
ACTTGCTCAGGGCATTCCATTCCCCGGGATTGAGGATGTCGGGCGAAATATAGAGTTCGTACATGGTGACGCCCCTTCCGAAATAAAATACTGCGTCATCAGTGAATTTATCAAGGGGGTCATCATTGCCGCCCACATTCTCGAGGCTTCCCTTAATGATTCCATGGGTCATCAGGTTTCTGACCGGGAACCAGACATCCTGGTTATGAAAGTCATCATACAGCACAAAATCCTTATAGGTGACGGCTCCGTCCCTTTCATTCACCGAAGGCACATCGGCGAATCCATAATCCGCCCCCTGCATCCAGATCGTATTGGCATAGGAGAGCCACCAGGGACTCATCCAGGTGCCTGAAGTGATGTTCAGGAATTCATGCGGGTTGATGGCCCTTACATCCCGGCACATGGAAATAAGATTTTCAATGGCTGCCCTTCGTGAAAAATAGCCGACCGGGTGACCGTTGCCGGGTTCGCTTGAGGAAAATTGAAGGCCGTCCCATTTGAAATAACCGACGCCTTGTTTTGCAAAATCTGTGGTCCGTTTTTCAAGAAGGCTGCTGTATTTCGGCCCGGCTATATCCATCATGGCATCCCCGCTGGTATGTCCTACTGTTTCGTAACCGTGGGCCTTCATCCAATCGATACGTCTCATGCGGTAGGAGTAACCGCCGGTAGGCCCGAACCAAAGACCAAGTGTTGTGCCGAACGGTTTAAGGGCATCGACAATCGGCTTCACCCCGTGCGGGAATGTGCTTTTCCGCATCACCCAATCGCTTTCATAATTGTCCCAGCCGTCATCCAGCATAAATGCATCGAGATGAATGCCGTAAGGATCGATCATATCCTTTTTAAAAAGATCGATAATATGAAGGATATTCTTTTCATTCATGACATGATCCGGGGCAATTCCCGGGAAAGCCGGTGACCGCAGATCATACCATGAATTATAAAGGGCATAAGGCCTGTCAGGAGCTGCTTTGATATCATCCAGGTAACTGAAAAACCAGTTTTCAATATGATGATCCGGGGCCAGGCCTTCCACAACCCAGTCACTGTTCACCCAGGTATCGCGGACTACCTTTCCCATCATTTCCCTGCAGGACAGTACAAGTTCATCCGGGGTTCCGCGTTCAAGCACATTGGTCGATGCAGGGTATTCAAGACCAAAGAAAACTCCTCCCCCTGAAAAATCCGCGGCGCAAGGTTGCCCGAAATCTCCCTTTTTTACCAATCGAGTAGTTTCTTCCTGGAGGTCGGAAGTATTCCGTATTTCCTGGTAATCAGTGCTGTTTTCCTCACGCATCCTGTAACCATTGCTGCCTGAATGTATTTCTCCTGTAATTCCACTTCTGGCCCTGACCGCTTCAAGCCAGTCTTTCTCAAAAGTGGTATCCTGAACAGAAACCATCCGCCTGCTATAGAATTTTCCTGGCAGCAACTGGTAAGTAAGCTTCAGTTGTATGCTATTGCCGGTATTGAAGGGGGTGAAATAAAGTTCCAGTTCCTTCCCACCGTTGCCTGTATTCCTGAAATCATATTTTACATATTTATAATCCTTTTTGGTGAAGCTTACCTGCAAGTCTCCGTTAAAGTTTTTTCCCGGCGCATGCCAGAAAGTCCACATCATTTCAAGTTCATAATCCCCATCGGTAAAAACATGAAAACCGTTATTTCCGTATTCTTTCAGCCAGTCCCCGTTTCCGCTTAGGTCATCTCCCATAAGCCGGTCCCCGGTCAGGGTCACCTTTTGGGTTACAAGGTCATTGGAAAGTGTGAAGATTTTTTCATTTCCCTGTTCTGAGTACAATGCATTAACCTGCTGTGATTTGCCTGTCAACGGGAATCCTGCCAATAAGGCCAGAAAATAATAAGGTTTTAGAAATTTCATGATACACGAAAGATTTTAAGGGATCATAATGACTTTATCCTATAAATATAAGATCACTCTTTCAGAATCCATTCAAAAAATGAGGCGCAATGAAGATTAAATTTCAATTTAAAGAAAACAGAAAATTTTACATTCCCTGATCTTTACGAAGATCATTCAATACAGGTGTTGAAGTGAATACGATTTTTGTGTGTTCTGTTGTGTTCATTTCCTCAAAGACCTGTACCTTGTTCTCCCCTGCCTTCAGCCAGCAGCCGGGAAGGTAAAGGGTTTGCTGAGGACCTATATTCCAATACCTGCCCAGGTTATGGCCATTAACGAATACAATTCCTTTTCCCCAGTCCTGCATATCCAGGAAGGTATCCCCGGTTTCAGTCAATTGGAAATTTGCCTCATATATTGCAGGTTGACCGGTCTTACCACTGTTTGTAAAACCCTTCAGATCTGCAGGATAGGAAAAGGGCAATGGATACATTTCCCAATTACCCGTAATTTCATTATTGTCGATCCGGACCGGGCCAACGATCCCTTTCCGGTTATGGACCATCTCCGCCCCGTAATTGATCCTCCCCAGGTTTTCCACAAAAATATCCAGCCTGCCATCTGCCGGAATTTCAATAGGACAGGTGAATATACTGTCCATCCGGTTCAGGACCGCGATCATTTTCCCGTTAACATAAACCTGGGCATAATCCCTTAAGCCGGGAATGGAAAGAGTTCCACTAATGGATTCCGGGAATACACGCCTGTACAAAACATACCCGCCATCCTGGTCCAGATCCCCGAAACTCAAGGGTGTCGAACCCTTGAAGGGTCCCGGACCCTTCAAGGGTTCATTTGATCTTATAATATCAAACAAGTCTACCGAACGGTCAATTGCTGCGGCGGAAGGGGTAATGACTCTTATTTTTTCCGGTATAGTGGGCAAAGTATCTTTTATATATTTTTTAATTGTATTCCTGATGGCAAAATACTTGGGCGTGGGCCAACCAGCTTCCGAAATGGGAGCATCATAATCGTAGCTGGTGATATCCGGCTGGATAGGATGTCCTTTGTCGTAGTTAGCCCCGCTGGTAAACCCGAAATTCGTCCCTCCGTGAGCCATGTAGAAATTGAAAGAAACACCCGCATCCAGGTAGGCAGTTAGCTGCTTTACTACTTCACCGGTGTTTACCTGCTGGAAAGGTTCACCCCAGTGGTCGAGCCAGCCGGGATAGAATTCAGCAACCATATATGGGCCTTGGCCGCCATGGAATTCATTCACAGTTTTTTTCAGTCGGTCGATCTTCCCTTCACCGTTGGCGGCAGGAAGAGCTCCTTCCACATAACCTCCCTTGAATAACCAGTCACCATCAGCGGTGAATAAGGGCACATCGATGCCGGCTTCGCGAAGATCCTTCTTAAGTGCGATCGTGTAAGCATGAGCGTCAGGCAAGGGAATTTGTCGTTGCTCCACAAACGAGCCGTATTCATTCTCCACCTGGACCATGATCACTGGTCCGCCATGTGTAACCTGGAGGTCTTTTACCTGTTCAGCAAGCTTGTCTATATATATCCTGCAGGAATCCAGGTAAGCGGGATTATCAGTTCGAATTTCCAGGTTTTTGTTTTTCTGCAACCACCAGGGAAGTCCACCGAAATCCCATTCGGCGCAGGCATAAGGGCCGGGACGAAGGATCACCAAAAGACCCAACTCCTGGGCGGTACGTATGAACTCTGCAATATTCCTGTTCCCTGTTTGGAAATCCCATACTCCCGGGGCAGTTTCATGATAATTCCAGAATACATAGGTGGCAACTGCATTCATTCCCATTGCCTTCAGCATTTCCAGGCGTTGCCTCCAGTAAGGCTCCGGGATTCTGGCGAAGTGCATTTCACCCGAACGTATTTCCAGGGGCTTTCCATCATAAAGAAATTGACCATCACGGATTATAAAGCTATGGTTTTGCTGGCCAAATGACAGACCCGGTAGCAACAGCAAACAGAAGAATAAGAAAAGGAGATTTTTCAAGTTAAATGTTGATTAAATCATTGAGCAAAGTGTAAATGATATTCCTTTTAATTTAAATAAAATTTCAGGAATTTCCGATTGTACCCGAAGAGTGCCAAAAGGCAGGTCAACTATCTATTTGCTGAACATTCCTGTTATCAATTTTTATCAGAATAATCAATTATTTTTAATCGCTACCCTTCCCATAAACGAAAATGATTCCCAATATGGGATTATTTATCATTTTTGGATTATTAAAAACCCATTTTTTAATTTATTAGAGGCCTTTTTAAGAATTGCATAGGTTTTGTAAACTGATATTACTGAAAACACTTATGTAATTAAATTTTACCGGATCATGAAAAAGTATATTAATCTATTGGAAGCGGGGCTGGGCATGATTGTCCGGGCAGTATTATCCTTCTCGCTGATTTTCACATTTTTGATACTGAACAATACCTTACTTATGGCACAAAACGGTATGGATAATGGTTTGCTTACCGCTGAAAATAATTCCGGCATTCATCTTTCCGATAATTCGATGGATTACCCGGTGGCCGTCAAACTTCCCGGATATATCAATACATCGAAAATGGAAGAAGGGCCCCTTGTGAGTCCTGACGGAAATACGATCTTTTTCAGCCAGGTCTATCACCCATTCGGCATGAAAGGTTTACTGAGTTATGAAGAAATCAGTTATTCAACCTATGACAGCAGGGCCAACATATGGACCACTCCGGTGATGATCGGTCCGCCGCTGACCAGTAACGAATTGAATTCCATTAACTTTATACAAGTTTCCAAGGATACAATCCTGTTCGCCATCGAATATCAGAAAGACGGAATAATAAAGGAAGGAATTTCGATGTCGGTCCGGGAGGATGGCGAATTTTCGTTTCCCTTTCCTGTAGGCATAGATTTTAATTCGGACCTCAAAGGCACTCCTGATCTTTTTTTCCGTCACCGGGGGAAAGCCATTGTTTTCAGCGGCGACCGGAATGGTTCCTTTGGCGGCAAGGATCTGTATGTAGCACTCCTAGAACCGGGGGATTCCATCAGGGTCAGGAACCTTGGAAAAGCTATAAATACGGATGCCGATGAAATTACGCCTTTCCTTGCCGGGGATAACAGCACACTTTACTTTGCCTCAAAAGGACATGGCGGTTTCGGAGGATTTGACATATTTGTAACTCACCGTCTTGACGATACCTGGCAACATTGGAGCGAACCGGAAAACTTGGGTCCTGCCATCAACACTGATAAAGATGAGTCATATTTCAATTTATCGAAGAACGGCAATTATGCTTATTTTACCAGGCAGGTTTCTGGACGGAATTCAGATATTTTCCAGGTCCCGATGCCTGTACAGCAGCAGGCCCGGCTGAATAAATGAGCGGAAACTGATATTCCTTTTTGATATCCCCTGTAGATAAGATATTATTTTAACAGAATTTATTGCGGCAAAATTTAACCTTGAGTTATAGCAAAATCTGCCATGTTTAATTTCAATTGAAAATTGATATCGTACAATTTTTAAGAAATATGGAAACCATTTCTTAAAAATAGTTATGCGGAAGTTTTACACAACCATGAATATTTAATCTCATAAAATCGTTATTTTAATAAAATCATTTTTTTAAATTGTTTTTTTATCTACTTTATAGAATTAACTTAAATTCAGATATTACAACGATTAACGATTCATTATTATGAAGAAAAAGGATATTTCAAAAGATCTAAAGGGGAAGAGCATTTCAAGACGCAAATTCATCAATACAATGGGAGTCGCTTCCGCGGCATTTACCATTGTTCCACGCAATGTTCTGGGCGGCCCGGGGTATACTCCTCCCAGCGACATGCTTAATGTGGCGGGGATTGGTGTCGGTGGCCGTGGAGCCAGTGACATTCATGCCATCTGCCCTCCTGAATTCAATGAAAGAAAAGAAGAGAGGGTAACTTATGCCGACGCTCCCAGCACGAAGACCTATGACTTTTACGGTGGAGATGAAGAGGACAGGAATGCCGGCAAGCTGGCCAACATCTATGCTCTTTGCGATGTGGATGAACATAGGGCATTCAACACATTCAAGGAATATCCCAGCGCCAAGATCTACAAGGATTTCAGGAAGATGCTGGAAAATGAGAAATCCATAGATGCTGTTGTGATTGCGACTCCTGACCATACCCATGCTATTGCAGCCATGATGGCCCTGAAAATGAAAAAGCATGTTTATTGTGAAAAACCGCTGACCCATACGGTGTACGAAGCACGCCAGTTGGCGATTGCTGCCAAGGAAGCCGGTGTTGCCACGCAGATGGGTAACCAGGGAATGGCCGCAGATGCAAACCGTCAGTTGAAAGAATGGCTATGGGCAGGCGCTATCGGGCAGGTACGGGAAGTGCATGCCTGGTCGAACCGCCCCATCTGGCCGCAGGCTATTGACAGGCCCTATGGAACCCCGCCGGTACCACGCACTCTCGACTGGGACCTCTGGTTAAGTGTTGCACCGGAAAGGCCATACAATCCTGCCTATGTGCCTTTTGCATGGCGCGGCTGGTTTGATTTCGGAAGCGGAGCCATCGGTGATGAGGCTATCCATAACCTGTCACCGGTATTTTCTTCCCTGAAGCTTACGGCCCCCACAATGATCTCTGCAAGTTCGTCTCCTGTATTTCCCGAGACTTACCCGCTGGCATCCTATATTCATTTCGAATTCCCTGCCCGTGAAAAAATGGATGCTGTAACGGTGCATTGGTATGACGGAGGCCTGTTGCCGCAACGGCCCAAGGAACTGGATGAAGATGCCGTTAACGGAGTATACAGCAAGGAAGTTCCTGACTGGGATACAGAGAACGGGGCCATATTTGTCGGCGATAAAGGTAAGCTGCTTTCCCGCGGTGAAGGAACGAGATACCTGAGGTTCATTCCCAATTCCAGGCTGAAGGACTTCAAGGCTCCCAAGCCTTACCTGCCGCGTTCGATAGGTCACCACAAGGAATGGATCGAAGCCTGCAAGGGCAACGGAACCACCCAGTCGAATTTCGAATTTGCAGGACCGGTCACCGAAGCCTGCCAGCTCGGGAATATCTGCCTGCGTATGGGAGGCGCCGAACTCAAATGGGATTCTGCAAATATGAAGATCACCAATAACGAGGATGCCAATAAACTTCTTCGTACCGAATACAGGGAAGGGTGGTCTCTATAATTCTTTGCGTTCGCATGATCAATCGCAATTCTGAACACAGGAATGAACCCTGGAAGGATGAATGAATTTTCATGTGAACCCCTGAACAGTGACCTGAGATAAATAAGCCAGACCGGTTCAACGGAATATTAAAGGTTCCGGCAGGTAGAAATGAATATTTCTTATATTTGTGCCTGCCGGATTTAATAATCCCCGGCCTGGTTTTTTTGTTTATCCAACTCCCCCCGAAGGGAGATTTTTAAGATTTAATATTACCGGGAAATCATGGAAAAACTCGCACTCAAAGAAAAAATAGGGTATGCCCTGGGTGATACCGCTGCGAATATTGCCTGGCGTTCCATCACCACTTTTTTACTTGTATTTTATACGGATGTCTTCGGCATTTCAGCGGCCGCAGCCGGGGTTTTGCTGCTGGTGGCACGAATCGGAGACGGGGGGCTTGATATCGTTGTAGGTATGCTTGCCGACCGCACACAAACCCGGCAGGGAAAGTTCAGACCTTGGATCCTTTATACGGCCGTTCCACTCGGACTTTTTATGGCACTCACATTTACGACGCCTAACTTCAGCTATACGGGCAAGCTTATATATGCCTACGTCACCTACATTACCATGCTGTTTATTTATACGGCGAATAATATTCCTTATGCCGCTTTAATGGGGGTCATGACCAGCTCCCACCATGAACGCACAGCCCTTTCTTCTTTCCGTTTTGCCGGGGCTTACCTGGGAGGGATAATTTCACAGGGCTTACTAATCTACCTGGTTATGTTCCTTGGTCACGGGAATAAGAACCTCGGTTACCAGTATTCGATGTACCTGTTTGCGGCCCTGCTTGTAGGTTTTCTCCTGATCACATATTTCTCAACCAAAGAAAGGGTCTACCCTCCCAAAGATCAGCAGACAAAGATCGGAAGGGATCTGAAAGACCTGATCACGAACCGCCCATGGCTTATCCTGCTTCTCATCGGTTTCCTCTTCGTTACCTATAACTCTATTAAACAGGGGATTACCGTTATATATTTTGAACATTACCTCCACCGGGTTTCACTGACTGCCTATTACATGGTCGCCCTGCTGGTCATATCCATGGTAGCGGCACTGGTAACTACGCCCATGGCAAAATTCTTCGGGAAGAAAGAATTATTTATTTACGTGATCCTGTTTTCCGCGCTCACAAACGGGATGATCTATTTCTTCGGCCCTTCGGGAATTGTTCCCATATTTATTTTCGGGATCCTTTCGGAATTCGGAGCGGGGATTATGCCGGTGCTGTTCTTCGCCATGCTCGGTGATTCGGCCGATTATTCGGAATGGAAAAATAACCGTCGTGCCACGGGACTTTTCTATTCCGCGGGAACTTTTGCCATGAAATTCGGCGGTGGAGTGGCCGGTGCGATAATCGGGTTTGTCCTGGCAGCCTACCATTACAACGGCATGGATGCCGGCACCATCCCCGGCGCTGTTCCCGGCATCAAATTGCTGATGAGCTGGATCCCCGGGATCTTTTCGGTGATCGGCATTGTCGCACTTTTCTTCTATACCCTGAACAAAAAGAAAATGGACCAGATCGAAACGGATCTGAATGCCCGTAAAACGGGGGCGGCAGCGATTGTTTAATCATTTAATTCCAGGATTATGAAATTCGGTTATTTCGACGACAAGAACCGTGAGTACGTGATCACAAATCCGCGTACTCCCTGGCCATGGATCAACTACCTGGGCAGCGAAGACTTTTTCTCACTTATATCAAATACCGCCGGAGGTTACTCCTTTTATAAGGATGCCAAGTTCAGGCGGATCAACCGGTACCGCTACAACAACGTGCCGATGGACAGTGGCGGAAAGTATTTTTATATAAAGGATGGTGAAAGTATCTGGTCACCGGGATGGAAGCCCTGTAAAGCGGATCTCGACCGGTATGAATGCAGGCATGGTATGAACTATACCCGTATCGAAGGTGAAAAAAACGGGATCACCGCCAGCGTTCTTTATTTTGTCCCCCTGCACACCTGGGCAGAAGTGCAGAAACTCACGCTTACAAATGATACAGATAAGAAAAAACGGTTAAAGCTATTCTCCTTCGTGGAGTGGTGTCTCTGGAATGCAGCTTCCGATATGGAAAACTTCCAGCGGAATTTTTCAACCGGTGAAGTCGAGATAGAAGATTCCGTGATTTACCATAAGACGGAATACAAGGAACGCAGGAATCATTATGCTTATTATTCCGTAAATGTTCCCATTCACGGGTATGATACGGACCGTGAATCTTTCATAGGACTTTATAACGGCTTCGAAGAGCCCCAGGTAGTCGAAGAAGGACAGTCCCGTAACAGCGAAGCCCATGGATGGTCACCGATCGCCTCACATTACCTGGAAGTAGAGCTTAAACCGGGCGAATCAAGGGATTTTATTTTCATATTGGGATATGTCGAAAACACGGACGATGAAAAATGGGAGTCCAAAAATGTCATCAACAAGAAAAAGGCAAAGGAAACAATTATCGCATTCGATACGGCTGCTAAAGTTGATGCTGCTCTGGCCGAACTCCGGAAATACTGGGACAACCTCCTGAGCATATACACGGTAAATTCAGGGGACCAGAAGCTCGACCGGATGGTAAATATCTGGAACCAGTACCAGTGCATGATCACTTTCTGTTTCTCCCGGTCAGCATCATTCTTCGAATCCGGTATCGGGAGGGGAATGGGGTTCCGCGATTCCAACCAGGACCTGATCGGTTTTGTACACCAGATCCCGGAAAGAGCCCGGGAACGTATTATTGATATCGCTTCCACGCAGTTCCCTGACGGAGGGTGTTATCACCAGTACCAGCCTCTCACAAAACGGGGAAACAATGATATCGGCGGCGGCTTCAATGATGATCCGCTCTGGCTGATCCTCGGAACCGTCAGTTACATCAAGGAAACCGGCGATTTCAGCATCCTTGATGAAATGGTGCCTTTCGATAATGACCCGTCCTCTGCAAGGACCCTGTTTGATCACCTGACCGTTTCTTTCGATCATGTGATCAATAATCGCGGGCCTCACGGGCTGCCGCTCATCGGGCGTGCCGACTGGAATGACTGCCTGAACCTGAATTGTTTTTCCAATGATCCAGATGAATCGTTCCAGACCACTGAAAACAAAACCGAAGGTTCCAAAGCAGAATCAGTGATGATCGCCGGCCTGTTCGTGGTTTATGGAAATGAATATGCCGCCCTCTGTGCGAGGCTGGGAAAAAATGAAGAGGAAATCCGGGCGAGAAAAGAAGTTGAAATCATGACAGAGGCGGTAAAAAAATACGGCTGGGACGGCAATTGGTTCATCAGGGCCTATGATTATGCCGGGAACAAGGTCGGAAGCCATGAAAATGAAGAAGGGAAAATTTTCATTGAGTCGAATGGATGGTGTACCATGGCAGGCATCGGCAAGGAAGAAGGTTTATGTGAAAAGTCTCTGGAATCGGTAAAAGAAAAACTTGATTGCGAGCAGGGTATCGTACTGAACAACCCGGCCTTCACAAAATATTACATTGAATACGGGGAAATTTCGTCCTACCCTGCAGGCTACAAGGAAAATGCAGGGGTTTTCTGCCACAATAATCCTTGGATCATGATCGGCGAGACTGTGGTCGGCAATGGTGACAGGGCCTGGGAATATTATAGGAAAATCTGTCCTCCATACCTCGAGGATATCAGCGATCTCCATAAAACAGAACCTTATGTATACGCCCAGATGATCGCCGGGAAAGATTCCGCCAGACCCGGTGAAGCCAAGAATTCCTGGCTTACCGGTACCGCATCCTGGAATTTTTATGCCATAACACAATACATTCTGGGTATCCGTCCCGAATATGACGGATTATTGATCGATCCCTGTATCCCGGCTGATTGGAAAGGCTTTAAAGTGACCCGGAAATTCAGGGATTCTGTATATAATATTGAAATCCGGAACCCGGCAGGCAAAATGAAAGGGGTTAAAGAAGTGCTCGTTGATAATAAAGGTATCGATGGAAATATTGTACCTCTTTTCTCAGATCATAAGGAACACAACGTGAAAGTCATAATGGGCTGACAGGATATCAGGCAATCTTTCAACTGCCTGCTTTTTCATGGAGGGTTCTGAAAAATTTCAAGCTATCTTTTTCCCCGCCATGGGACCGGGCTTCAAGGCGAAGATTTCATCGATGTGGACCAGGACCACCGCTTTGGGCTTCGACATGCCCGCCTTCAATGCCATCTCGGCCGTTTTATCATAAACAGGCCCATGGGTGAACACTTCCGGGGTCCCGAGAAAACGATACCCGTCGACAATGTCACGGTTGACAACAGCTACTGAAACCTTTGACCCGTCAAGAATATTCCTGTACGTAGCCCCACCTGTTCCTTCTGAAAAAATCAGAGTCTCGTCATCAAAAACACGGGTGGACCGTTTAGGGGCATTGTTCGGAATTCCATCTTTACTGACCGTAGCATGAAAACATTGCTGACCGGCAATCATATCTTTCATTTCCTGGGTAAGCTTTGCCATGATTATGATTTTTTATAGTTCCTCTAAAATTTAAAAATCAATTCTTCCTGTTAAAAATAAACCTGGGGAAGGTGTTTTTTCAATATAAAATATAAGGTCAAAATTACATAGAAATACCCAATCAATTTAACGAATCGCAATAGTATGTCAGGCCTGTTGTAATAAATTTTCCGGAACAAAAAAGGGATGATCACCGGAATATGTATCAGCGGCTCCCAATTCTTTTCCCGGCCAATTATGCTGCGAGGTGAACAAATCACGGCCGGCCGGTCCCGTGAATGGAGACTGAATATACGATCACGTTAAATATTAAACATTTTGCCGGTTTGTATTGTTAATAGGCTGTTGATGTTTAACGATTTTTTGAAATAAGTTTTTAATGAATATCTTTTTCGAAGATTTATCATTTGTTTCATTAATAAATCAATCAAAATAAAATATGGATTATGTAAGATTCGGTAACACCGGCATGAAGGTTTCAAGGATATGCCTGGGAACCATGACGTATGGAAAACCGACCGACCGCTGGCAATGGGCCCTTAATGAAGACGAAAGCAGGCCCTTCATTAAAAAAGCGCTTGAACTGGGTATCAACTTTTTTGACACTGCCGATATTTACTCCTACGGGGCCAGTGAAGAAGTGGTGGGTTTGGCTCTGAAAGAGTTTGCCCGACGCGACGAGGTGGTGATAGCCACCAAGGTTTTCAATCCCATGAGCAACGATCCCAATGACAGGGGTCTCTCCCGGAAGCATATAATGAAATCCATCGATGCCAGCCTTAAAAGGCTGAAAACAGATTATGTTGATCTTTACCAGATTCACCGGTGGGATTATAATACACCGGTTGAAGAGACAATGGAAGCGCTTCATGATGTGGTAAAATCCGGCAAAGCCTTATATATCGGCGCTTCTTCCATGTATAGCTGGCAGTTCTCGAAAGCACTGTACACTTCCGACCTTCATGGCTGGACAAGGTTCGTATCCATGCAGCCCCATTATAACCTGATCTACCGGGAAGAGGAACGTGAAATGATCCCTCTTTGTCAGGACCGGAACATTGCCGTTATTCCCTGGTCTCCCCTGGCCAGGGGGTTGCTGACAGGCCACCGCACGAAAGAAAGAACGGAAACACTTCGTGCCAGGACCGATGAGTTCGGGAAAAGTCTTTACCAGGGCGAATCCGATTTTGACATCATAGACCGCCTGGGAGAAATTGCAAAAAAAAGAGGAGTTCCTGATGCCCGGGTTGCCCTGGCATGGATGCTGAGCAAGCCGGCAATAACCAGTCCGATCATAGGAGCCAGCAAGCCCGGCCATCTGGAAGATGCTGTGGCTTCACTTTCATTGAAACTTTCAGGGGATGAAATACACTTTCTGGAAGAGCTTTATCAGCCACACAATATTCGGGGACATGCCTGATTTCCAGTGGATCAACACCCGTTATTATCGTTTTATTTAAACTAATGTGATTAATAAAATGGTTACATTTATAGGCTTTACTTACTTATACCTGTTAAACTAATTGATTATGAAAACTCATTCTTATTCTTCCCTGTTCATTTTACTGGCTGTCCTTGCGCTTTTTTCCTGCCAGGAAAAAGGAAAAACGCCAACAATGGCTGCAGCAGTCGCACCTCCTAAAACCGACCTTTCGGAATTCATGGGTATGTGGACCCTTGATATTAATGGAGGTGCCACGGGCTGGCTGCAGGTAAGTCAGCATGACGGATATGTGGATGCCGATCTTCTCTGGGAAGGCGGAAGCGTATTGCCCGTACCCTACGTTTTCTATGCAGATAACACCCTGTATGTGGGTCACGATGTCAGCACTGTAAAACGTGACAGGCATTATGACGGAAACGAATCATCGTCCATGATGTATCCGGACTGGTTGGAAATCCATAAAAACGGCGACAAGATAACCGGTTTTGACATGCGACCGAAAACCAGTGGCGATGGTATAGACTCGGTTGCCTTTACAGGTACAAAACTGCCCCCTGTACCTCCCGCTCCGGATTTGTCAAAAGTAAAATACGGAAAGCCCATTACATTATTTAACGGCAAAGATCTTACAGGCTGGAAACTTGTAAATGATAAGGGTAAGAATCCTTTCCATGTGGTGAACGGCATACTGGTCAAGGACCCTGTTCAGGTTAAAGGCCAGCCCAATGTTTTCTATTCCGACATGAGAACCGACCAGGAATTCAAGGATTTCAACCTGAAGATCGATGTTAAAGTTCCGCACGAAAGCAACAGCGGTATCTATCTTCGCGGCATGTATGAAGTTCAGGTTGAACAGGGTCATGCAGATTCAGGTGGCAAAAACCTTGATTCACATAACATGGGCGGGATCTACAGCAGGATCTCCCCCACCGTTAATGCTGAAAAACCTGCCGATACCTGGCAGACACTCAGCATCACACTCTGCCAGCGTCATGT
>JBJKSY010000217.1:0-4321 GCA_046703645.1 Cyclobacteriaceae bacterium | reverse complement strand
TTAAAAATAACTTTATATTAGCAGTTACCAAATAATTGTCTTATGCTGAATGCACCTATCGGAGGACCTGCCAATCTGTTTATCTGGATCGTTTGCATCGTTGTCGGTTTCGTAACTGCGGTGATAGCCATCGATAACCTTCCAAAGAAGAAAAAGGAAAAATCAGAAGAGCATTAATCCGTATTCAGCCATCAGTCATTTTTATTTCGCATACAAGGGAAGTTTGTATTACGTTATTTTTTTATTTAATTCAACTATAAAGTTTCTTTCATGAATGTAAGGGTCAAGTTCCTTGGAGGGGCGAAGAGTGTATCAGGCTCAAGGTACCTTCTCGAGATCGATGAGCATAAAATCCTTATTGATTGCGGATTATTTCAGGGATTAAAAGAATTGCGATTACGCAACTGGGATCCCTTTCCTGTGCAGGCCGATGAAATCGAAACTGTAATCCTGACCCATGCACATATCGACCATATCGGTTACCTGCCACGGCTGGTGAAGGAGGGCTTCAAGGGACCGGTTTACTGCACTCAGCCTACAGAAGACCTGGTAAAGATCCTGCTGACGGATTCAGCCAAGCTGCAGGAAGAAGAAGCTATATTTGCGAGAAAGAAAGGGTATTCGAAGCATGCAGAACCGCAGCCGCTTTATGATACTAAAGATGCGGAAGCCGTATTTTCCCTGCTGAATCCTTTAGCCTACGACCAGGTTCTAAAACTGAACGACCGGATCAAGGTGCGTTTTCACAATGCAGGTCATATCCTGGGGGCATCGACCGTCGAAGTGATCCTGAATGGCAGCAGCCAGGAAAAACGAATCTTATTCTCCGGTGATCTCGGACGTATGGAAGACCCGATCCTGTATGCACCTACCCTGTTCGAACAGGCAGATATCCTATTCATTGAATCAACCTATGGCGACAGGGATAATCCGCAAGGCGATCATAAAAAAGAATTATCGGAAGTGATTAACCGTGCATTGGAGAGGGGAGGATGCCTGTTGATCCCGGCCTTTGCTGTAGGTAGGACACAGCTCATGCTTTATTTTATGAAGGAGCTGATCGAGGAGAAGCTGATCCCTGATGTGCCTGTTTTCATCGACAGCCCCATGGCATTCCGCGTTACTGAACTTTATAAAAAATACATACAATTCCATAAGCTCAAGGAACATCACCTGGGATCCAATGACAATGCGGTTTTCGATTATAAAAATATACAATACCGCCAGAGCCAGGAACAATCCATACAGATCAATGATATTCGCAGTCATGCCATCATAATTTCATCGAGCGGTATGTGTACGGGTGGCCGTATTCTTCATCACCTGTACAACCGGTTGCAACGTCAATCCGATACCGTGTTATTTGTTGGTTACCAGGCTGAAGGAACCCGGGGAAGAAGGATCATTGAAGGGGAACCCAGTGTGAGGAAATTCGGCCAGGATGTTCCTGTCAAATGCCATGTTGAAAAGCTCGAGGGATATTCGGCCCATGCCGACAGGGAAGAATTATTACGGTGGCTTTCAGCCTTCCGCACTTCACCGAAACAGGTTTTTGTGGTGCACGGAGAGACCCAGAGCGCTGAAAAATTTGCCGAAACCATAAGAGAAAAGCACGGATGGAATGTTGATGTTCCCAGCTATCTGGAATCCAGGGAACTGTTCAGGGGAATATAAATTCTGAGATATGTCCGTAACAGAATTATTGATTGTTACAGCATCTTCCATTGCGCTGCTGCTGATCCTTGTCCTGCGATTTAAGATCCATGCATTTTTAGCATTGATCCTGGTGAGCATCATGGTCGGAATCGCAACAGGTTTGAATTTCGAGAAAATTCTCAACAGCATTCAGGAAGGAATGGCAAGCACTCTGGGATATATTGCCGTAGTAGTAGGTCTCGGAGCCATATTCGGTGAAATCCTCCAGGTTACCGGGGGAGTGGAATCACTTGCCAAGGCCATGCTTTCCTTCTTCGGCGAAAAAAGGACCTCCTGGGCCCTCATGGTCACAGGATTTCTGGTGGCTATTCCCGTGTTTTTCGATGTGGGATTTATCATCCTTGTTCCCATGGCTTTCGCCCTTGCAAGGAAAACTTCCAAGTCGGTTTTATTCTATGTCATCCCCATGCTTGCCGGTCTGGCGGTAACCCATGCCTTCGTTCCTCCGACGCCGGGCCCAATCGCCGTAGCACAGATCATAAACGTTCCGCTGGGATGGGTGATCGGAATAGGCATTATCATCGGACTGCCCACCGCAATTGTCGCCGGGCCGATTTATGGAAAGTATATCAGCAATAAGATATATATTCCTGCCCCGGATATCGATCATGAGGTAAAAGAGATCTATACTACCGAAACACGGGAAAACCTGTCCTATAAATGGGTATTATTCCTGATCGGACTTCCGCTGATCCTTATCCTGCTCCGGTCAGTGCTTGACCTTGGCGAACAGTCAAAGTGGTTTGAACCCACCTGGTTTACAAATACCTGTAAGTTTCTCGGGCATCCTTTCGTGGCTCTGCTGCTGGCAACTCTTCTTGCAGGTTACGTACTCGGGATCAGGCATGGACTTAAATCGGACCAGCTAATGAAAATTGCGAATGCTGCTTTATCGCCGGCCGGTCTTATCATTTTGATCACAGGCGCCGGCGGAGTTTTCAAGCAGGTTCTTGTTGACAGTGGCGTAGGAGTTGCGCTCGCCAAAATTCTTACGACCTATCATATTTCACCTATAATTCTTGCTTTTATCCTGGCTGCCATAATTAGGATAACCCAGGGATCGGCTACGGTGGCCATGATCACTGCTGCAGGTATGATCGCCCCGGTATTAAGCATAATGAGCATCGATAATCTTCACAAAACGCTGATCGTAATTGCAATTGCTTCAGGATCCACCATTCTTTCCCATGTGAATGACAGCGGGTTCTGGCTGATCGGGAAATATCTCAATATGAATGAAAAGCAGACCCTGAGATCCTGGTCGGTCATGGAAACGGTAATATCACTAACCTCTTTTGCCATTATTCTTATTGTAATGATATTTATCTGATCAGGATCCTTTTTTTTCCCTGGCAGCGAGCCAGTTCATGGCTTCTTTAAAAGATCTCATTTTAAGCATCAGGATTCCATGTTCTGAACTGGCGGCATGGTCATAAAATTTATCCATGGAAATCCTCGTCAGGATGTTTTCAGGCGGTATAAGAATGAGGGTTTCCACACTGGTTTCGTATAAGATGCGGGAATTCAATTCCCTGTTCATCCATTCCAGGTTTTCCTCCGGAATGAATGATACGGCATTTTCCGAGTCAATTATTAAGTTTTTTATATGAAATTCCATGCAATTTTTCAGAATAGTATCACCAATGGCCTTAAATTCCTCGAGCGGGCAATTTACTATCTTCCAGTTCTCGCTTAGGGCATTTACCGGTTCGAGAATTGAAATATCACAATATGCTGAACTATAGATGATCATAAGATCATACGTAATTTTAAGTTTATACGTAAAATTCATAACAATGGAACACTAAAAAGTGTTGATTTTATTTTCAAGGATGGTATTCTCCGGGGAAATGTTTTTATTGTTAATTTTCAGGCCTGAAAAGGTAATTATAAGATAACCGGACAGAAATGAATATAGAAATACAATTTACCATCGAATATTTTACACAATGGGGTCAGAACCTTTATGTGAGCGGCAACATTGACGCACTGGGTTCAGGTGATGCTGCCAATGCAGTAAAGATGAACTATACAGGAAATGGAAAGTGGGGCCTTGAACTGAAATTTAAGAAAAGACCGGAACCGGAGATCCGGTATAAATATTTCCTTAAAGATGATAAAAACGAGTTCATGATCTGGGAATGGGGAGATCAGAGAACTATTAATTTATCGAATATTTCGCATACAAATATCTGCCTGCATGATTACTGGAGACCGGGAAAAAATGTTGAAAACGTATTTTTTTCTTCGTCATTCACCGGCAACCTGATGTAGAGAGACGGTTTACGCTGCAAAGGCTCGCATAATAAATATTTTAACTTCAGGTACCACCTTTACGCACCGAGGAACAATAATGAATTGTTTTTCTGTATTTCGGGAAGCGATAAAGGATTGGGAGAATGGAACCCTGATGAAGCCATTATCATGGATGATACCGACTATCCTCTCTGGAAAGCGGATGTGCTGCTCGAAGGTCATGCCGGAAGAATCGAATATAAATATGGTATTTACGATAAAACCGAGAAGAAACTGATCTCATGGGAGTATGGAGAAAACAGGATCATTGAACATGAGAAAACAATATTCGAAAACTTTTTATGCATAC
>JBJKSY010000216.1:0-3905 GCA_046703645.1 Cyclobacteriaceae bacterium | reverse complement strand
CGAAGGGCTTAGCAGTGATGTAAACGCCGCTGAAATTGTCAAGGATTTTAATGCTATCCGTACCCTTAAACCAAATGTTAAAAATGTGGTCTGGCATGCATCCATTTCATTTGCCTATGATGACAAGTTATCAAATGAACAGATGGTTACCATTGGCAAAGACTACCTTGAGAAAATGGGACTCAACGATCATCAATACCTGATGGTCCGGCACCACGATACCCAGCATGATCACATCCATATTGTTATTAACCGGGTCAGTATTTATGGAGATCTTGCCGATGATAAATGGTGCAAGAACCGGACAGCTCATATATGTGATCAACTGGAAGAAAAGTATCATCTAACTGTCGCCAAAAATCAACGAAAGGGAAAATCCTTAGCCAATGATGATATCCCCATAAAGAATGCAGCCAAACAAAAAATTCACCTTGCTCTCTCCTCCTGTCTTGAACACGGTGTATCGGATTTCAATAAACTCAAATCTGCGTTAATGGATCATGGTATTGAATTAAGTTTTCATGCGCAAAGTACCGGGCGTATAAATGGTATTAATTTCCGAACCGATGGACTGAATATAAAAGGCAGTGCGGTTGATCGATCATTCAGTTTTAAAAACCTGGCTAAGCGGCTTTCTCAGAACCAGAGTCACCATAAAAAATATGATCATGGGAGGCCGATGGAATTTTAAATTACATTTCATGTTTCGAGAATCACATCTCTGTTAAAATTTTGAAAATCTCCCCTGCCCACATATACAATCTGATTATTCACCATGCGTGTCCGGCCAAAAGTAAATTCAGGAATATTCCGATGATGTTGAACATACTTCTATAATTAACTTTTGAGGCCCAAATAAAATCAGACATCTCATATAATGAGATATATTTGTTATAAAAAAAAATCTTACGAAATCGATTTAAAGAATATGGATTCTATAGTCGTTTACATAAGCATTTTAGCAGGAATAATTGCTATTATAGGAGGTGTGGCAAAATTCTTCAATTGGATTAAGTTCAGAAAATATTCAACAATTGATATTTTAAAAGTATTTGAAAAAAACCAGGATATTTATGGCATAACCAAGGATGGAAGTGAAAAGCGACTAACTCACAATGGCTCAAGTCATAATCCTATCCTCATAAAGAATAAATCAAAAGTGGTATTTCTAAAGTCTGAAAAAGTACTTCGAGAAAGAGAATATACCAGATATATAATGATGTCAATGGATTTATCCTCATTCGCGGAGAGAGTATTGGCAGATCAGAAGCCCTATAGGGACGGCTTAGATAGGAGCTTTGAAATTCTTCAACCAAACAGTTTAACCCTTTCCTCAGATCAATCCAAAATATTTTTTATTGTCGAAAAATTTGTCACTGGCTCTGCATTAGTTCAGATAGACGTTAATAACGGAAAGTTTGAAGTACTATTTTCAGCTGAAAAATTTGACATTATCAGGTCCGGTAAATTCAAAGGAAAATTCTTAGTTGGTGTTAGTGAAATAAGAGATAAAGGTAGGGACATCTATTATCATATCTACGATAAAAACGGAAAGAGTCTCAAGAGGTTTGAAGATTACTTTGAATATATGGAATACAGAAGTAATGCTCTTGTTGGAAAGTATTAATTAGGGAAGTTACAATTTTGATCATGTTTGCCATCGCAAATTGAATTCTATTTGATATTACTTAAACCCTGCCTGTTTCAAAATACTATTAAGAATTCCCCGGGGTATCTCGTCTGACAACCAGTGTCATGCAATGGTAATTATACCCGGTTTTGATTTATGTTTATAAGATCTATGACTTCCTTTCTGGCGAGCCTGATACCAGCCGTCATCTTCTATTTTCCTGATTATCTCTTTATATTTCATGCTAGTCAGGATAAGACCAGCATATCAGATTCCGAAGTAGATTCCGGGATATCCATGCCCTCTTCCTTCATCACTTCCAGGTGTAATTTTATAGCGTCAACAATATTCTTTTCCACTTCCTTTTTATCGGCTCCTGCAGAAGTGCATCCGGGAAGGTCCGGAACATAGGCACTATAACCGTTGGAGCTTTTTTCATAAATGACGAGGAATTTTATCATAGTGACGAAGTTATTTATTCAATATGAAATAAATATTTATATCTGAAACAGCCTCTATAAAGATACAATTGTTCTTTAAATAATAATTGTTTATACTTCAATGACTGCCCCTCTTCTGAAATCCTTATGCTCTCCCCTGCCCACATATCCTACCTGATTAGTCACAAGGTGCGTCCGGCCAATTGAAAATTCCGGAATATTCCAGTGATGATGTCCATAGATCCACCAATTAACTTCTGAAGCATCAATAAAATCAAACATCTCCACAGCAAAGGCTTCATTAAGCGGATCGCTCCTATATTCTTCCGGGTAGTTTAACAAAGTAGGGACATGATGCGTAACGACTATGGTTTTATTATCCCTGGAATCCTTTAAGGCCGCACCCAGGAAACGCCGGCAATCGTTATGGAGTATGTTATAATCTTCCGGTAAAAACCTATGCCCGTTAATCTTTATTCTTGAGAAATCGGAAACACTTCGTTGGATCTCCCACATATGTCGTTCCCCTATTTTACCCCATAGCGTTGTAAATAGCAGATTCACGTCATTGATTGTGGTCTTAAAATTATTGACAAGAAACACATTTTTCCGGATCTCCTCATAAACCTTTCCATCTGTGTATTTAATATCATAGCCGTAATATTCATGATTACCCGGAACCCAATATACTGTATTGAAATTACCGGAAATAAAATCAATAAAATCCTGTACTTGATCAAGCCGGCTAAGCGGAATAATATCTCCTGCCAACAAAAGAATTTCACCCTCAATGGCAAGAGGGTTTTTTATTATGAAATTCTTATTATCCGGAAATTCAAGGTGCAGGTCGGAACAATATTGTAGTTTCATTTCACTAAAAAAAATCAGCCGGTTTATACTGGGCTTACATTATTAAGAAAGAAAGGATCTCGCCTGTTATTATAGAAGAAGTTTTAACTTGGTTTACCTGCAGCGCTTCCGGCATGGTTACGTCCCGTATCTGGATCACAGGTAGCCTTATTGATTATTAGTTTTTTGTTCATTTCTTATTACTTGTGCTATTTGTTCTGATAATTCGGGTATCTTATTTTTTACAACATCCCATACTATCGAATAGTTTATCCCCATATAGTCATGGATCAATCTATCTCTCATCCCGGCTATGTTTTTCCAATTGATCGAATTCCATTTTAACTTAAAATCAGCCGTAATTTTCTTAGTAGCTTCCCCTATAATTTCCAAACTCCTTACAAGTGCTCTTTTTAAAATTTCATCCTGCATTAATTTTTCCATGGTAAAATCACTATCTGTCACAGATAGAATGAACTTACATTCATCAAGTATGTGTTTTAAATACTCTATAGGTTCTTTAGACATAGATCACTTCCTTTAAAATCCTGGGGCCTATATGAGGACTTAATCCATTTCTGGTAACAATTTCTACCTTTTCATTTTTAAAAAGCTTCTCGAAATAATCATAAGCAGCCATATAATTATCAAAGCTCTCTTTACCCGGATCAAAATCAATTAAAATATCAATGTCGCTTTTTCTTGATTGTTCATCTCTTACATAGGATCCGAATAATCCGACATTCTGAATTCCAAACTTTAACAATTCAGCTTTATGGGTTTTTAAAGTACTTAATATGTAATTTTTTGAAGTCATGGCATTGTTAATATTCAAATATACGAATCTAATTTGAGAGACGATTAAGTCTCTTTAAAATTACCTGAAACAACTGGAAATAATGCCCAAAAGATTTTTTTTCCGATCTTATTAATTTTGTATAATTGTCAAATGAACTATAAGAAATATATCGAAATCCGGCCCGGCA
>JBJKSY010000215.1:0-12915 GCA_046703645.1 Cyclobacteriaceae bacterium | reverse complement strand
ATGGAATCTGTGAAGGAGGCGGAACCTGATAAATTACGTTTTTTACCTGGTTTTGAATTGATGTCGCGGCGGAATCGAATTCATTGGACGCTTTTTCCTGTTTTTTGGCGCCTCCGCAGGATAAAAGGCCGGCGGAGATTACTGCCATAACCAGGTAAAAGAAAATGTTCTTCATGATCAAAGATTTCATAGTGTTAATATGGTTTAATGCAAGATTATATTGCTAATTATTTAATTTTTATGAAAAATTCAAATTACTTGAAATCAGGATCGAATACCAGCATGGTTCTTACCTGATCGTTATCAATGCCGAAACATATGCCAGCGTCCTTATAGGCATAGTAAGATAAATTCCCGTCGCTATAATCCAGTTTCACGGGATTTGAACCATAAATACTTTTTACCTTGTCTAATTTATCCCAGAATTTCAGGCCATCGGAAGTCTTGATGTCCTGGCAGATGAACTGGTTATACTCCGGGTAGCTGCTGAAGGTATACATGACGACCAGGTTTCCCTTAACATAGATACTGGTAACCGGGTAATCCATGATATACCTGAAATTGACAATATAATCGAAGTCTATTCCCAGTTGTTCTGCAGGAGCCTTCAGCATATCGGGTGCACTGTCCTTCGAGATCTTGCTTCCGTCAAAACCGAGGATCCAGATTACGTCTTCATAGGTAATCCCGAGTTTTATATCATCATAACCTTTTTTCGGATATATCGTCTGTGCCTGTGCCAGAAGTCCTGTCAGGAGGAAAGGAATGATGAGTAGTTTTCTCATGGTTGCGGAATTTTTAGATCAAAAGACGAAATTGGAATATTGCATAAAGGGCTAAATTCAATTTCAAATATAACATAGGAAAGATTTATAAATCAATTTTTTTGCATAATTCAAAGGTTTTTTTGAAAGTTTTGATTGCTCGCTTAAGGGTTTTTACAACAGGATCCCCCCGCATTATCATTTGACATAGTCGGCTTTAAATGGTAATTTAAATCAACCTTATAAATCTATGATCTCGAAAGGCAAATTTTCCGGTCTTTCCCTGGTGGAAAAATTACGACTCTTGTATTTCCAGGGTGATTATATCCTTTCAATCTGGTATTATAAGCATAAGGTCAACCTGTACCTTCTAAACGGATTTTATGTAGAGGTATTTTATAACCCCCAAATAGATAAAATTCAGAAAGTGGAACCCCTGGATTCCGCTCATTCCAGGATGAAATTTTACGCCGACCAGATCAAACTTCCAGGCCATCTGGTCAATTGACGAATCCCTCTCCGGGGATTCATTCCGATTTTATCTGCCCCGATATTATTTTTCTGTTAACCGTCTGTTTTATTTTTATTTTAGCGCAATAAATTTTCTAAAATCTATCATATTTTCAACAGATAGTTACTAATATTGAAATATTCATAACAAATTAAGATTCCATTATACAGGCAGGCAACCCTTCCGACAGGAAATCGTAATAAATAATGGTATGAGTTGAGTTGGAGAAATGGATTGAGCATGCCGAGACTTTACCGGTGATATTTTGAAGCCGGAATTGTAAACCAGTCTGTAGAAAACCTGATCATATCAGATTGAGAAACAACCAAATGGTTTTTGCATAGTTAATCGTTTGTTGTTAGAACAGGGGGACGCGTTAGCGTTCCTCTTTCTTTTTAAACAGGATTCACTACGCTTATCCCTGCCCAGCCCTGATTATATAAAAAACCATTGGCTTTAAAATAAAATTTTACTATTATTCCCCACTGAAATTTTTTATGCTATGTCAGATTCTTCGACATGGTGGGCCGCGCTGACACTGATCGAGAAAATATACTGGATCGTTGCCATACCTTCCACCTTATTGCTGGTAGTACAATTGATCATTACCATCCTGGCCGGTGATTTTCATACTGATACTGACCTGCACCCTGATGCCGGATCTTTTGATGACGCCGGTTTGCATATATTCACCTATAAGAATATCCTGGGCTTCTTCACGATTTTTGCCTGGACCGGCCTGGGATTCCTGAAAATAGGATTCGGGACTTTCTTTTCACTGGTATTTTCTCTTGTCGCCGGTTTTTCGATGATGCTTTTGATGGCCTGGATCTTCCTGAAGATCAGCAAACTGAATCAATCCGGTACCATGGATATCAATAACGCGGTAGATAAGAGATGTGAAGTATACCTGACCATACCCGGCAAACGGGAGGGCAGGGGAAAAGTCCTGATCAATATACAGGGATCTACCCATGAGCTGGATGCTGTAACGGATGACCTGGATCCCATCCCCACAGGCTCGCTGGCGCTGGTCATGGAAGTTCTTGGGGAGGAAACTTTGCTTGTAACTAAAATTAAATATTAAGACCTGAAATTATGAGCTTTATAGTAATATCCATGATCGCGGGAATCATCTTTCTCGTCATCATATTTTCGGCTATCGTACAGCGTTATAAAAGATGCCCTTCCGACCGTATTCTTGTCGTATACGGAAAAGTGGGCAGCAGTGCCGAAGGCATAAGGACCGCCAAATGCGTTCACGGCGGTGCTGCTTTTATCTGGCCCATCATCCAGGATTACCAGTTCATGGACCTGACGCCGATATCCATTGAGGTAAATCTTACAAATGCGCTGAGCCGGCAGAACATCAGGGTGGACGTTCCTTCCCGGTTTACCATCGGTATCTCCACGGAGCCCGGGGTGATGAACAATGCTGCTGAACGATTGCTGGGATTATCGCCAGAGCAGATCTACGATCTTGCCAAGGACATTATTTTCGGCCAGCTCAGGCTGGTGGTGGCTACAATGGATATTGAAGAGATAAACAGTAACCGCGAAAAATTCCTGGCCAATGTAGCATCCAATGTGGAGGCCGAACTTAAGAAAATCGGGCTTAAGCTCATCAATGTGAACGTAACCGATATCAAGGATGAATCGGGTTATATTGAGGCGCTGGGTAAGGAAGCCGCTGCCAAAGCGGTGAATGATGCCAGGAAGAGTGTTGCTGAAAAAGTGAGGGATGGGTCGATCGGTGAATCTTCGGCTGTAAAAGAGGAACGTATTAAAGTTTCCGGTATGAATGCTGAAGCAAAGATTGGGGAAGCAGAAGCCCTACAGAGGCAACGTATATCTGTCTCTGCTGCTGATTCATCCGCAAGGATCGGAGAAGCGGAGGCTGATGCCAGGGCGAAGATCGGTTCTGCAGATGCCAATAAACAGGAGAGGATCAGTGTTTCAGAAGCCAATGCCCGTGCTGTAGAAGGCGAAAACAAAGCCAAGGTCGACATAGCCAATTCGGAATCCCTGCGCCGTGAAAAGGAGGCCGAGGCCCTGCGAAAAGCAACAGCCGCAGAAAAAGTAAGCCAGGCGAAAGCCCTTGAAGAAGCATACCTTTCCGAGCAGAAAGCAGAAATTGCCCGTGCCGAAAGGGATAAAGCCAGCCAACAGGCCGACAGGATTGTACCTTCACAGATATCAAAGCAAAAAGCTGAAATTGATGCCGAAGCGGAAGCGGAAATGATCCGGCGCAGAGCAAAAGGTGAAGCGGACGCCATTTATATGAAAATGGAAGCGGAGGCAAAAGGAATGTTCGAGATCCTGAGCAAGCAAGCCGAGGGTTTCGACAAGATAGTCAAGGCCGCCGGTAATAATTCCAAGGATGCCGTTCTTCTGATGATTACCGATAAACTTCCCGAGATCGTCAAGGCCCAGGTAGAAGCGATAAAGAATATAAAGATAGACAAGGTCACTGTCTGGGATTCGAATTCAAGGCCGGGAGAATCAGCCACGGCAGGATTTCTCTCAGGAATGGCACGATCGCTTCCGCCCCTGGATGATTTGCTGAAAAGTGCGGGACTGGAATTGCCTTCGCTGCTTCAGGGAAAGTCGGCAGAGAAGCCTGTTAAGGAAGAAAAGCCCGATAAAAAGCAGCCGGAAAAATAACAGATCGACTTTGATAAAAAGCCTCTTTATCCCTATCCGGGAAGAGAAACAAGTTTTTTAAGAACTGATTGAAAGGGAAATTTCAATAGAAATAAATGATCCTGACCTCATTGTTGGCCAGGGCAAACCCGATACCTTTCGTATCGTAATAATAATAATCTGTTTTCCCGTCCTGTGAACTGTCTTTCCTGTAAGTTTTGCCGTAGATCTTTTCCATGGTTTCCTTTGAGTCCCAGAACTTCAGACCCTGGGCTGTTTTGGAATCAAGGCAAATGGGCCTCGTGAAATCGGGATAACTGCTTACTTCGATCATTACAACCTTATTATCCTTATAAAAAACCCTGGTTACGGGGATAGGCATGATAAAATTAAACAAGGTGCATTTATCGAACCCTGTCCTGGATTCCGGAAGATTTTCCTTCTTTCTTCCCGGAACTTCCTGATTATAATATTCATCGGCAGTCAGAGCCGTACCGGAGAACCCGGTAATATTTTCTACCTGTGATTCGGTGATTCCCAGAACAAGATCATCGAATCCCCTGTTCATGATATTGGATTGTGCATATGCCCATGCAGATATACAGGTAAGCAGGGTAAAAATTACAGATTTTTTAATCATAGGATTTAGATTGACATGGGTCCTAAAATAAAAAAATTATTCAAGAAGATAAATACTCCCTGTCAATTAAAGATCAGCAGGGAAACTGACCGATCCGGATTCTTCCAGCGAAATCACCCTGCAATGCCGGGACGTTAATTCCCGGATTGCCGTACGTGAAGCTGCGGGAACCGCCGATCCGTCAATTATCCAGCATCGCGATTGAAAATTTTTCAGAATGGCGTCTATGCTATACCCTGAATTTCCTGCAAGAATAATATAATCGGCAAGGAGGATATTTTCAGGACGAAATCCGTGATTTACATGTTTATCCCTGATCATCACAATTTTCTTCTTTTCCCAGACATAAAAATTTATGTTGCCGGATGAGCCTTCCGGGATACGGTGCTGTTCAGCGACCGAAAAAGAACAAGGGTGGTGTTCGGCAAGGCAGTGGTTTCCCATGATACGCCGGATCCTCTCGGGCTTTGTGCTTAGTACCGAATCTGCAATGATTATTCCTTCCCTTCCTTTGACCAGTTCGATTTGTGTCCCGCCATGAACATAATAAAATATGATCTTGTGCTGATGAATCGCCCTGAATGTTTCAAAGGCATTCAGAAAAAATAGTGTGAAAGCAAAGAAAAGGGTCAGATACAGGAAAATGATTTTCCGGGAAGCAATAAGGAACATGAATATCAGCAGTCCGGCATATAAAATAACAACCATCAGATTACTCAGATTGATGGATCCGATCTGACTGAAAGGCAGGCTGGCCAGGCCATGAATCAGGAAATTAAATCCATGTATGAAAATCGAGAGCAGCTTACCCAGAACGTCTGCGACCGGACCGGTAAAATAAAGTGCGAGTATTGCCAGCCCGCCGGTCAAAATTACAAATGCCGCAGGAATCGCAATGATATTTGCAGCCAGGAAATAGACAGGGAACGCATGGAAGTAGTGAAGAGTAAGCGGGAATGTTGTGATCTGAGCCGCAAGGGATACGCTTACCAGTTGCCAGGCATAATCGAGAAGATCATTTTCAAAGACCAACAACCGGTAGATCTTAGGCTGGAAAAACAGGATACCCGTCACGGCAAGATAGGATAATTGAAATCCAAGTGTCGTGAGAAAACCGGGATCTATGGCTAGCAACAGGAAGGCGGATGCGGCAAGTGAATTGAAGGAAATTGATTTTCTTCCGAGCCTTCTTCCGGATTCGATAATGGAGAACAGGATTACTGCCCTCAGCACGCTGGGAGATAAACCCGTTATGAAGGCAAAGAGAACCAGGATGAGTATAATAAATACCGATCCCACCCATGCTGTTTTTTTATTCCGGAATAAAGGCTTCAGAATGAAGAACAGCATAAGATAAAGGATCCCGACATGCAAACCGGAAACAGCGAGGATATGACTGATCCCCGCGTGGGCAAAATCTGCTACCAGGAAATCATCGAGCCGGTTGCGGGCCCCCAGGACAAGCGCCGCACATAATGAGGAGGCTATTGAGTCATGTAGATGAGAATTAAGGATTTTCTGGCAATTCCTGTTTATCGTCCCTGCCAGGGTTAAAATATTAAAAGGATTTCCATTACGTATAAGTACGATTTTATGATCCGGCACCATCATCTGATGGTAAATATTCCTTCCTGCCATGAAGGAGGCATAATCGAACTGGCCGGGATTCCTTGGAGCGCCGATGACCCTGGGTTTTCCTCTGATCATGATCAATGCCCCGGGCCGGAGGTTGTATATTGAACTTCCGGAATTGTGACGACAGGTAACCTGTATTTTTCCCCGGATCTTTCTCCAGGCAGTATCCCGGAGGCCTGAGCGACAATCCACGACAAACCTGGTTCCGGTACTATCGGGAACGGGAAAGTCAACCAGTTTACCGGTTACTGCTTCAGGAGGATCTGCCAGGCTGAGTAAATGGAATTCCAGGTTTTTATCATCTTTTACGATCGTCAGTGAAATACCCGCCAGCGCCAGTGTCCCCAGGGCCATGACACCAACCAGAAGATTGTAGCGAACAAACCGGTCTTTCTTCAATACTAAAAGAATTGCCGGATACGTAATAAGTCCCGTCAGGAATAGATAAATAAAAACCGGTGAATTCAGAGCCAGAATTCTGCGAAGGAGGATTCCTGCAATCAGAAAAACCAGGAATCGTATCAGTGGATAGCGGAGCCAGGATAACATAGCTGAATGTTGAACCTGGCCTTAATTTAAAAAAAGTGATGTTAATGTAAAAAATGTATCAGCTTTTTTTCACCATTTTATAATGCTTGATACCTGCTTCCTCAAAAATATTTCCTGTTTTTTCGAAACCGAATTTGCTGTATAACGGCATAGCGGTAAGCTGGGAGTGAAGGTAAATCTCCTGGGATCCGGAATCCGGGTGGTTTTTTATTTCATCCAGGACCTTACGCATCAGGGCAGATCCGACTCCCTTTCGCCTGTAACGGCTGTAAACGGCAAACCGTTCCAGCTTGATACCTTTTTCCGTGAACCGCCACCGTGCCGTACCGGCGGGTTGTCCGTCTACCAATGCCAGGTAATGAAGGCAAACATCCTCGAATTCATCCAGTTCCTCCTCGGATGGAACCTTCTGCTCATTCACAAACACTTCGAAACGGATGTCATGTGAGCGGGAAAGGTCCTCGGGAGAATTGATCTTTATAACTTCAATCATTGTCATTATGGTCTGTATAAGCCCGGTTATAGGCATCGATGATGTCTTTGACGATTTTATGCCGGATGACATCACGGGATGAAAATTCAATGAAGCTGATCCCTTTTATATCTTTGAGAATTCTTATCGCTTCAATCAGGCCCGATCGCTGGTGATTTGGAAGGTCGATCTGGGATTTGTCACCATTAACGATAACCTTTGAATCCGGGCCCATTCGGGTGAGGAACATCTTGATCTGCATGGCGTTGGTATTTTGTGCCTCGTCAAGAAGTATGAATGCATCGTTAAGGGTTCTGCCTCTCATGTACGCCAGGGGTGCAATTTCAATGATCCGGTTTTCCTGGTAATATTTAAGTTTTTCATAAGGGATCATATCATCGAGGGCATCGTACACCGGACGAAGGTAGGGATCGATCTTTTCTTTCAAATCGCCGGGAAGGAACCCCAGGTTTTCCCCTGCTTCCACGGCAGGGCGGGTGATGATGATCTTTTTAACTTCCTTGTTTTTAAGAGCCCTTACGGCCAAAGCAACTGAGATATAGGTTTTACCTGTGCCGGCGGGACCCAGGGCGAATACCATGTCCGATTTTTTAACCGCCTCCACCAGCTTTTTCTGGTTTGGTGTCTTCGGCTTAATAATCACCCCTTTGGTGCCATAGATAAGCACGTCATCCCCCTGCAGGATTTCTTCTTCATGGTTCTGGTCAAGGTATGAAACCACATTTTCCTGGGTTACTTTTCCGAACCTGTGATAATGATTCAGGAGAGAATTAAGGATATCATTGATGCGAATGATATCACGGGTCTCGCCCTGAATCCTGATCTCATTGCCGCGTGAAATGATCTTGCTGGTCGGAAAGCGCGAGGACAATTCATTGATGTTACTGTTTTCAACGCCGAGAAAATCTACCAGGGTAACATTTTCAAGGGTTATAACTTTTTCTACCAAATTATTGTACTGACCGGGCGACGGTTTAGAATTGTATTAAAATTTTTAATTTTGTAATCAAATGTACAAATAAATTTTTTCGTATCCATGGCCCTCGTCACGTTTCTGTCAGATTTTGGCGAATCGGATCACTATGTTGCTTCCGTAAAAGCCAGGATACTTGGGATCAACCCCGGGTTGCAGATCATTGATATTTCCCACCAAATCGAGGTTCATAATATTGCGCACGGGGCCTACGTTTTGCGTTCCGTTTTCAGGGAATTTCCCACGGGAACCGTTCACCTTGCTGCTGTCGATTCACTGAACCATTCCGGTTACCGATTCCTGGCGCTTAAGCTTGAAGATCATTTTTTTGTGGGTCCGGATAATGGCATGTTCAGCCTCCTGAGTGACAAGGAACCTGCTGTGGTGGCGGAAATTACTGTAAATGCAGAAAAAAAATCCACCTTTCCTGCCCGGGATATCCTCGCCCGTTCAGCAGCCCTGCTGGCAAGCGGTAAGAACCTCGATGAAGTGGGTAAATTCACTACAGAATACCGGAAACTGCTTGACCGGCAGGTGAAAGCCACTAAAAAGCAGATCACGGGAACGGTGATCCGTGTGGATCATTACGGGAACCTGGTCACGAATATTCGTGAAGAAACCTTCCAACACCTGCTTAACGGCAGGCCTTATACTGTCAATTTTGCCCGGGAAGAAGTAAATGCAATAAATCCGACCTACGATAACCTGGAAGATGGGGATTGTTTCGTAATATTCAATAACTTTGGACTTTTGGAGATCGGGATTTACCGGGGGAATGCCTCCGAGTTACTGGGTTTGGACTATGACAGTCCTGTAAACATTTACTTCAAACAAGATGAATAACCATTATGTAAGACTCGTAAGGATGACTTTCCGCAAAGACAAAGCACAGGATTTTTATATATTCTTTGAATCGGTCAAACAACAGATCCGTGATTTCAAAGGCTGCCTGCACATTGCGCTGCTGAAGGATGAAAAACAGGTGAATGTATACGCTTTTTACAGCGTCTGGGAAAGCAAGGAACATCTCGAGGAATACAGGAAATCCGATTTTTACCGCAGGATCTGGTCCCAGACGAAGGCGATGTTCGACACTCCTCCCTCAGTCTGGTCCTATTCGGTAAGTTCCGAAGCCTGAAACAGGGGAGTATCGTTGTTAATTATTGATACATTCATCATTTTTGCAATCCGAAAATCATTCTTTGGAATATTGAAATAATTGTAACCGCAGGGCATGCAGGGTTGAAAATGGGTGTATTTGTGGGATTTGGCTGAGAGCGAAATTATTTTAATATTTTTCCTAATGATGGTAAGTTACTTTGAGGTTCTCTGAGCCTTCCCTGTGAAACTCAGCGAACCATATTAAAATAGTTTGGGAGACAGGTATTCGGATCGTTGAGAGAAATTGATCCGGCAGGTAAGCGGGTTACGGATAATTGGTTTGTCATCGTCGACGGTAATTACGGAACTATCGCGAACGATGATCGCCTTCGTCAAGACTACGGCGATCGATGCCCGAGTGGCGGAATTGGTATACGCGCCGCACTCAAAATGCGGTTCCTTCACGGGAGTGTCGGTTCGAGTCCGACCTCGGGTACTTTTCAGGCGGGATCCCTTCGGGGGTGAGGGTTCAATTCCCTCCTTCGGTACAAATAAATCGCGAATCGCAAATCGAATCACGCAAACAACTGCCCTAACATCATTCAGAGCCCCTCTTGTGATTTATAATATCTTTAAATAAGGAATATTCATAATCGGGTAGGGCGAGGCCTGCCCTCAGCGGACCGGGGAATCCGTTAATTCCGAAACATTCCGGGTTTTTAAATCTTTAATAGATTAGAAAAATATACGGATTCTTCATCCCGGTTTTTACCCTTCCGCAATTACCCTTACACAAACCGGAATTCAGAATGAAGGCCAGGATGTTGCTTTTATTTTAATCATAATCCCTATTCCAACCGTTATTCAGAACCTTTGTACCGGCTATGCAGGACAGGATGGTGGAGCATTAGATAATTCAAACTTTGATTCCTTCGTTCAAATGATTGGTTTGCGATGAGTACCTGAAAAAGGTACCGTCGGCAAACAAATCAATTAATTATTATGATTTGACCAGCTTGGCCGGGCTTTTACAAATTATAAATTAGTTGGTTAGTAAATTCGAACAGACAATCCTTAACATTTACAGATTTTTTTTCATACGCCGGTTCCTGATATCGCAATTTTATTTCTCCTCCCCGTTTTCCGGCAACGTAAAAAAGAAGGTTGCCCCTTCGCCGGGAACGGATTCCGCCCAGATTGCTCCCCCGTGACGATCCAGGATCCGTTTTACAAGGGCCAGCCCGACTCCGGTACCTTCGAACTGTTGAGTTGAATGCAACCGCTGGAATACGCCGAACAGCTTGTCATAGTATTTCATATCGAAACCGACACCATTATCCCTGATGAAATAAAACCGTTTGCCTTCGTTTTCACTGAAACCGATTTCAATTTCTGATAATTCTTTTTGTGATGAATATTTGATGGCATTCGAGATCAGGTTAACCCATACCTGTTTCATTAGTTTCGGATCGGCGTAACAGGACGGCAAATCCCGAACTTCGTAAACTATTTTCTTTCCGTTCCCATTCTGCACGGTTTCTTTCAGGATGGACAAGGCCAGGTCCTTCATGTTTACCTGATTCTTCTCCAGTTCCCTTATCCCTGTTTTCGAAAACTGAAGAAGATCATCAATCAAAAGGTTCATTCTTTCGGCATTGGTTATGACTGTGCCTAATAACCTTTTGCCTTCCTCATCGAGCGCTTGTGCGGCTTCCTCTTCCAGTATTTTTGAAAACCCGATTATCGAACGCAGCGGGGCCCTCAGGTCATGGGAGACAGAGTACGAAAATGATTCAAGTTCCTTATTAGCATTTTGAAGTTCTTCTGTCCGTTGCCGTACTCTTTCCTCAAGATCGTTGTACATATAAACATTTTCGATGGAAACGGAAGTCATGTCGGCAAGAGATTGCAGCAGTTGCACTTCCTCGTCTGTCGGATTGTGAGTTTCAGCCCAGTAATTACCGATCGCTCCCACCGGATCCATTGTCCGGATAGGTACCATGACAAGGCTCTTTACGAATGTGGGCTTATATGCCTCGATCGGAATGCGGGGATCCTTGTAAATATCAGGTACGACAGCGGGCCGCCTGTTGATCATTGACCACCCGCTGATACAGGAATCAAGAGGGAATCGCTGTCCCTTCCATAAAGGGCCAATCGCATCCTCATCCGCATAATAGCAAAACCCGTTATCCTTAAGCACAAAGGTGGCACCATCCGCTCTGGTCAGCTCCCTCGCTGTCTTTCTTACAATGAGCATAATTGAATCAATATCCCTTGCCAGGGACAAATCCTGTACACTTTTAAGAAGAAGATTTATCTGATCGCTAGTCATACCGGCTGCAGCTTTGGTTTAATAAAAGGAAAATTAAGGTAACTTTTTTTTCATAAACCTGCAAGAAAGTGTTTCGTACGCGGCAAGCATAAATTATTCAAATATGTTTCATCCGGGGAAACAGACTCTAATTCTGCCGGATATAAAATAACCTGAACTTAACTTCCATCCGGCTGATAATTTCCTGGCCGGGAACCATACCATGATAATACCCATCGGGAAGTTTTAAAGGGCATCCTGAATTGAATTGTACGGGAAAATTTGTCCCGGAATTAAGACAGACTTATATGACTTTGACAGTTTTCCATGTACAATACCCAATATAATTGCTTATTTGCAGTAACAAAGTTTACATGTAAAATGTTTTCGGGAATTAGGGTTAAAATAATCAATTCAGAACCGGACTGCTGGTTTTAAACCGGCTGGAAATTATCTGTTCGTATCCAGGGACTCGTAGACATCGGAAATATCAACTTCGCGCAGGTATTTTACAAGCTGATCAGATTCGGTAAATGCTGTCATCTCGAGGAATTTCTCCCATAAAAGGCTATAAAGAACTTCAATGTAAAATCCGCCCTGGATGTGATAGAAAAGGTCCTGGATCAGATCATCGGAAATTTTTACGGACATTACATAATTGCATGAATTAATCAGGAACTCCCGACGCTGTCTGGAAGATAGTTGTTCGAAGTCCTTGATTATCATTGTTTTCTGTAGTTATTGGGAGATAAGGCACTTAAAGATATCCTAAAACAATTAAAAACTAAATAGCAGATTATTAAAAAATTATGAACATTTCAGATTTTTACTTTGTGGATAAAATGTTGAAAAATTGTGAATAAAATAAATACCGGCAAAAGCACTGAAATTGACTATAAACCAGGTGCATTTATGACATTTAAGAAGCCTTAGCCAGGGCCGAAATCATGTTTTTTGCATAAAATCCACGATTTCGAGGGTTCCCGGTATCCTGTGTTTGTGATTTAGCAGGAGAACGTATTATTAAAGCTATTTTTTCTTTTTCTGTCCGGTAGTTTCAAGTTCCACTAATTTATTGATTGCCGGTTGTACGGCGATCAGGACTCCGGCATGAGGAATGGCAGCAGAATCAAGCCTTGCCTTATAAATATTGAAAGAAGTAACAGGCTTTTGTCCCAGTACTGTATGCATGGCCTCAAGCGCAATGTCAGTAATAGTCCTGAAATTTTCTGCTACGGGTTTCAACTCTTCCAGACGTGGTTCCGAATTGCATAAGCTGTCGATGGCAGACT
>JBJKSY010000214.1:0-5882 GCA_046703645.1 Cyclobacteriaceae bacterium | reverse complement strand
GGGCGATACCACATCCCAGTTAAATTCTTCTTTTTGATTATCAGCCATAATTGTTAATGTAACCGGATATTGGGTATACTGGCTACCGGTCCTGTCTGCCAGTTTTAAATTTTAACATTCTCCGGGTTTGGAGACCGCTCATTCTGAACGGATTGCAAAAGTAGTCAAAAAATGACATTTGGCCGGTATTAGCCGGTTTTTTTTAAAATAATACCAAACTATTTTAAAATACCGCATCCGGCATCCGTTTAAGCTACTGACTGCCCGGAAATTATTGATATCAATGCAGGTCGTCAGGATTCAATGTACCGGGTGAGTAATTCAGCATTACCTGCTGGAACAGGAGAGTATATTGAGCCTGGGCGCGGCTTGCAGCAGCATCCACATAAGTCTGATTGGCCTGCGATAGCTGGACGAGGTCACTGACTCCCAGGTCATAACTTTCCTGCTGGATCTTCTGTGCCTCTACAGCAGCTTCATATTGGGACTGTGTGGCATTGTATTCATTTTTTGCAGCTATGAAATTCAGGTAGGAAGTCTGAACATCCTGGAAAATTTTAAGTTTCAGGTTATTGGCAATAAGCTGGTTATTATCATTGATCACCCTGGCCTTACTTACCTGGCCGGCCGTATAGAACTGGTTGAATATGGGAATAGATAAACTGAAACCCAGCGTGGATGACCGGTTGTTTTTCAACTGGGTGTCAAGGTTGAAACCCAGGTCGCTGGTATAGGCTGACCCGTAGGTATAACTTACCGAAAGCTTTGGATAAAAGGCGGATTTCTGGTAGCCGATAAATGCCTGGGAAGCGTCAATATCCGCCAATGCCTTTTTGTAATCGGGCCGGTTAGCCAGGGCAGTCTGGTAGAGATCATTCAGATCATAATTCCGGGTCAGAATCGTATTGAGTTCCCAACCCGGTTCCACAAGGTCAACCTGTTTTCCGGGTTCAAGCATCAGCGTCTGATTTAACATGGAAATATCAAGCCTGATTTTATTTTCATCACGGATCTTTGTCACTTCCAGCTTTTTTACCTGGGCTTCCTGTGTTAACCTGTCGCTCAGGGGTTTTGATCCTGCCGTGACGTAGCCCGCAATCTGCTCCAGGGTCACCTTCTGGGCCTTGAGGTTCTCATTATCGATACGCTGTAGCTCCCTGTCGAGTAAAACCTGAAGGAACTGCTGTGCCACATTGTAAATGACAGTCTGCTGGGTGAAAGTAACATAATCCTGTTGCGACTTCAGTTGCAATTCCGTATTCCGGACAGAATATATCCTGCCCAGTCCGCTGAATATTGTATAATTTGCCTGGACGCCTACGCTCCCGTCCTTGGAGGTTGTATTTACAACATCGCCGGTATACTGGTTAAAAGAAAGGCCGTTCCTGTAATTATAATAAGTGCCGGCATATACAGATGGAAGAAATTGGCCAATACTCTGCATATTGCTTGCCTGGGATGATTGTAAATTATTTTTTTCCTCCTGAAGCTGAATGTTCTTATCAAGTGCCATTTTCACTGCATCGTTAAAATTCAGCTTCAATGTATCCTGAGCAAAGAGGATCCCTGTTGATAGAAATAACATAAAAATTGAAATCGCCAGATTCTTCATACCCGTTCAGATTTATAATTGCATTTTAATTTTCTCAGTTTTAGCATCATTTTCCACCCTGCCGTCGACAATCCTGATGATCCTGTCCCCGTATTGCGCATTTGTTTCTGAATGAGTAACCTGGATAATTGTCATTCCTTCCTTATTCAGTTTTGTAAAAATTTCCATGATCTCCTTGCCCTGGTCGGAATGGAGGTTGCCTGTAGGTTCATCGGCAAGGAGAAGTTTGGGTTTCCCGATGATGGCTCTTGCAACACCTACAAGTTGCTGCTGGCCGCCGGAAAGCTGTTCCGGGAAAAGGTCTTTTTTGGCCACGATCTGAAAACGGTCAAGCATTTCCGCCACCAGGGCCTTTCTTTCCGATAATTTCACGCCCCGGTAAAGAAGAGGGGTTTCTATATTTTCATAAACCGTGAGCTCATCAATAAGATGGTATGCCTGGAAAACGAACCCTATAAAATGTTTATGCATTTCTGTTTTCCTTCTTTCATTCATTTTATGGACCGACTGGTCAAGGAAAAGGTATTCCCCCTCAGAAGGTTCATCCAGCATGCCTATAATATTCAACAAGGTGGATTTTCCTGCCCCGCTGGGTCCCATAATGGTAACAAATTCACCCTCCCTGATCTCAAGATTTATATCCTTCAAAATAAAGATCCTCTGAAAACGGCTCTCAATGTACTTATCAATTCCACTTAGCTTTATCATAATATATTTTCCCTTTTTTTTATTCTGACAGCCAATAAATATGCCAATTCCCGTAAACTGGCCTAATCAGCATTTTTAGCCTTATTATTAATATTAACTTAATAATTACTTAACTTGGTCGTCCGAATCTGAAAACCGGATGTCCGGAATTGGACAATAAAATAAGGGTCCCACCGGGACCCTTTGCAAGCAGAGAAGTTATTTAATTTGATTAATTGCCGATAAATATAACTGATTTTCACAAACAGAACAATTCCCGGGAATGAAGAATCTAAAGATGTTGGTTATCATCAATCCTGTATCCGGAACCGGGAAAAAAAGCAACGTCCCGGTGTTAGCAAAGGATCTGGAATCACAGGGTTTTGAAGTAGAGGTTGAGAATACCTTATTCCCGGGCCATGCCCATGAAATTGCAGAACAGGCTGTTACATCGAATATTGATATTGTTGTTGTAGCCGGCGGTGACGGAACCATTAATGAAGCCGCTAGCGCTTTAATAAATACCCATGTTAAACTGGGGATCATCCCTGCCGGTTCAGGCAACGGGCTGGCAAGGCATTTATCGATCCCGCTGAATGTAAAGAAGGCATTTAAGGTCATCGCCGGAATGAAATCCCAGTACATAGATGCCGGAATGGTAAACGATCACCCGTTCTTCTGCACTGCAGGCATGGGGTTCGACGCCTATATCGGGAATGAATTCATGAATGGGAAAACCCGTGGCCTGTACGGTTATGTAAACCATGTTATCAGGGAATATTTTCGTTACCGGCCTTCCTCCTATTCGCTGGGTATCAATGGATCCGTTAATAACCAGGAAGCATTCATTATCACCATTGCCAATGCCGGACAATATGGCAATAATGCCTACATAGCGCCCGATGCCAATATTTCAGACGGCTTCCTGGACCTCTGCGTCGTTAAAAACTTTCCCAAGCTGGAAGGAATCGGAATGAGCTTCAAATTATTTGCAAGGACTATTTCAAAAAGCCCCTATTATTCAAACCAGAAGATCCGGTCCGTTAATATCGGTGCTGTTAAGAATGCGTATTACCATCTCGACGGTGAGGTATTTCCGTTCAGGGAGAACCTTGAAGTGAAGGTATTACCGAGTTGCCTGGAAGTGATCGTTCCGTAAAATGGCAGTTTTCCGGCTCAACAAAATCCTTATTATACATATAATATTCTCTCAAGAGATAATTTCACCTTACGATCAAGGAACTTTTCCCAAAAATAAACCGGTTTATTCCTCCTCGATTTTTATCTCATAAGTGATGGTAGCGGCTTTCCCCAGCATTGCAGACACTCCGCAATATTTTTCCTGGGAAAGGATTACGGCTTTTTCCACTTTTGCCTTGTCGATATCCCTGCCTTTTAACAAATAGGTGATATGGATCTTATGGTAAATCTTCGGGTGTTCCTGCGTCATATCCGCATGAACCCTGATCTCCAGATCCTTGAATTCGACTCTCATTTTTCCCAGGAGTGAAACCACATCCATGCCGGTACATCCTGCCAGGGAAGCCAGCAACAGGGGTTTGGGTCTTGGGCCCTTGTTTTCGCCTCCGACTGCAGGATCGGCATCGATAATGATTGAGTGCTCTCCGATGGTGGTTTCAAAAGTCATGTTTTTCAGCCACCGTCCTGTTACTTCAGCCATAGCTTAAAAAATTTCGGATTGTTATTGATATTTATTCATTTTTTCATCGATGGTAACCATGCCGTCCTTACGTGCCTGGATCTTGATGTTGATAATCAGATCATCCGCGCCCGCCTTGAAACAACGGTCCCTGACTTTTGAAATTAGCGCTATCACCTTATCATAATCTCCTTCGACGACCGTCTCAAAAGGGCATACCTGATTCCTGAGACCGGAAGCTTTGATTTCCTCAATCGCTTCGTCTACTATATCATAAATATGTTTTTCCCTTGATTGCGGTAAAACCTGGATCGCTGCATTTATCTGATTACCCATGAGATCTTTTTTTTTACAATGATACACTTCTTTAAAACATAATCGGAATGATTTTAATCAACAAATGCACCGGATCGCTTTACAATTCCCCGACGGCCGCGATCTTCCTGCCAATCGAGTAAAATCATCTCAAGTGCATTATAATTTTTTGGTTTAATAAAGACAAATGAAAGTAGTTTAACATATTTGTCCCGCGAATATTACAGGAAACCCTAAAATACGTCCCTGAAATGAACACTGTTGAAGTAGTTTTTTCCCCGCCCTTATATGAAAGCAAGCTCACCAAATCAGATTTTATTGTGGTGATTGCAGATATATTAAGGGCAACCACTTCCATTTGTGCGGCGCTGGGGCATGGAGTAAAATCCGTGATCCCTGTTTCGGGTGTTGATGCTGCCAGGGATTACAAGCAAAAAGGATTCCTGGTTGCCTGTGAAAGGGATGGGAAGGTACTTGATTTTGCGGACACCGGTAATTCCCCTTCTGATTTTATAAAGGAAGAATACAGGGGGAAAGAAATTGTCTTTTCCACTACCAATGGAACCAGGGCCGCCAACATGGCAGGAGATGCTGAACAGATCGTCGCCGGATCATTTTTAAACCTTACCGTACTCGGCCAATGGCTTTCATTGCAGGATAAGAATGTCGTTATCTTCTGTTCAGCCTGGAAAAATTTGTTCAACCTGGAAGATTCGGTATTTGCCGGGGCTCTCACAGATCTATTGTTAAAAACGGGGCGGTTTACTACTGAGTGTGATTCCGCAAAAGCATCCGTGGATCTCTGGAGCATTGCCGGAAAGGATCTGAAAAATTATTTATCGAAATCTTCCCATCGAAATCGGCTTCGTCACCTGGTTTCTGATGAAGATTTTATTTTCACATTAACTCCGGATTCTTCCCCTTCCATTCCCCTTCTGAAAAACGGAAGGTTTGAAAATATTTTAAAGGAGGAATAATTTTATCCTGTGAGAACGAATTATGAAAATTCAAGCCCGTAAAATTTGGTAATAATGTAAAAAAGCCACCCATTCAGAGCAGCTTTTTTTAAGTATGTTTATACTGATCTGCAGTCTCAAATGGGATTCCCGGTATATTCAAGTTTATAGATCTTGTTGTGAAGATCGTCACTGATCAGCAAAGAGCCGTCCGGTGTATTTTCCACATCCACGGGTCTTCCAAGAATTTCTCCATCCGGGGTGATAAACCGCACATAGGTCAATTCCCCGTAAGGCTTGCCATTGTCAAACAGTATACGGTCAACACAATAACCTGATTTATCACTTCGATTCCAGGAGCCATGAAAAGCAATAAATCCATCGTTTTCCGTGTCTTTTGGAAATTTATTGCCGGTATAAAAGGTCCATCCACAGGGCGCCATGTGTGCCTGTGTGCACCATGCGGGAGGAATGGTTTTCTCGGCAAGCTGCACAATATCGGGCCGGTTCATGTATTCGTAACGTGGAATTTTATTCCCTACGATATAGGGATGTCCGTAAAATCCGCCTTCCACATAATGGTTGAATTCATCCGGCGGGTTCCAGTCGGTGATTGGCTGGATATGCGTTGAATCCCTGTCCTCAAGGTATT
>JBJKSY010000213.1:0-2849 GCA_046703645.1 Cyclobacteriaceae bacterium | reverse complement strand
TCTTTCCGATGGAAAATCGCAAAACTACCCTGCCGGTGATTTTTTCAGACCTGAGGCTTTCAGGGTACTTCAGTTTTTCATTGAAATACCTGTATAAGCTGTCATAACCGACAACAGGACTTGCCGGGATATATTGTTGTGCTGAATTTATGGTCTTTTTGACATCAGAAGAATCCATACCTTCTTCACCCTGTCGGGGCTTTGTATCCGAGCCATTCCTTTCATCATGTAAAGAAGTGTCTGTAGTCTGTTCAGGTGCATAAATATTATTATGCCGAACGGTATCTGCTCCCGCTTCTCCGGTATCAGTTCGAGATATAATCCCGGGGGTAAAGGATCTTTTAATGATTTTTCCCTGCTGCTGTGTCAGGTAGAAAAGGGCAAAAATTCCTGAAAGTAGGAGGGTTGTTATTATTACGGTGTTTATGATAAGTCTGCGCCTTACGGTTTTTTCTGACCGGGCAAGGATGCGTTCAAAATCCATGTATCGGCCTGCAGTGGAATCATCCGCTTCAGGTCTTTTGAAAAGTGGATTATATCGTTCAACTTTTTTCATCGAGTAATTTTTTAATTTTACGGATTACCCGGTGAGCTCTCACCTTAAGGTTTCCTTCACTAATTCCCATCATATAGGCAATTTCCGGATTCGGCGTTCTCCGGAAATATTTAAGGTCGATAATTTCAAGCTCAGAAGGAGTTAAATTCTCAAGGGCACCTTTCACGGCTGAAAGAAGTTCCTGTTTGTGATCCGTTTCAATTTCTTCAGCAAGGTTTTCTATTAAAGGCTCGTCAAGTATCACATACCTTTCTTTTTTTGATTTCCTGAAATGAAGCATGGTTTCATTATAGGCAATCCTGAATAACCACGCCCCGAAGGGAACTTTCATATCCCTGTATTTTCCGAGATTTATAAGCGCCTTATAAAAAACATCCGAGGCAATTTCAGCGGCATCGTTGATCTCATTGGTCCTGTGATAAATATAATTCAGTACCCCGCGATAATAGTATTCATAGATCACCTTGAAATGTACCGGGTCCTTTTTGCTGGCTGCAATAATTTCCCTTTCATTAATAAGGCGGTCTGAATCCATTCGAATATCAGGTCTGGTTTTTTCCGGAAGTCCATTCATGGATAACATAAATTATCCATTTTTATCCTATAACACAGGAATTATAAAAAGTTACAGTCGTATTAAAAAATTTTAATTAGAATATACGGTAAAATTACCCGATTTTCCTCAATACACCCTTCTTGATCGTCCGACTTCCCACCGGTCCGGACCGTGAAATATTACAATTCCTGGAGCCATCTCATCAGCAGGGTATCATGCAGGGTGTAATTCCGGTCCTGGTAAATAACGAATTCTTTTTTGACGAGTGTCTTTAAAGCCGTGCTTACGGAACTGGCTGCCCCAAGCTGGTATTGGAGGAGAAAGTCCTGGGACAGCGGGTTACTTAACTTTTCCGCTTTAGCTATGGCGACCAGGAGTTTCCATTGAAAGACTGTCAGTAATTGCTGGTACGATGAAAACAAGGGTATCGCCTGACGGATCATTTCAGCGAAAACATCTTCAGTTTCAGCAGGACCGGCATGATCCGAATTGCCGAATAAAAGGTTGCATACAAGTTGTACATAATAGGTTTGCCGGCGGGTCCAGTCAAAAATCCGGTCAAGACAGGAAGGCTCAATGGATTTCCCTGAATTTTCGAAATGGGATATGATAAAATTTGAATACTCTTCAACAGGTAAAGGAGCCAGGTTCCGTAGTTGAGCGCTTCCGTAAAACGGCCTCGAACTTTCATTGAACATGGATTCCATCATATGCCTGTGACTCCCGCTGAATATGAACCTGACCATGGGAAAGCTTTGCGTCCAGGAACGGAAGGTGGCTTCAGCATGTGCCTCAGGGTAGTTGACTACCTGCTGGAATTCATCGAGGCAAAGGATAACAGTTTTTTTTCGTTCGGCAAGGAAGTTTCCCATGGCTTCCAGAGAAGCAGGAACTGAACTGGCAGGAACAAGACCAAAAGTTACCTGTGGTGTACCGTTAAGCGGATCGAGACCTACGGTGGCGCCTACCGATCCGAGCAACCGCAGTAATCCGGCTCCTAACCCTTTTTGGGTATTTCCGAATTTCCGCATGACCGAAGATGCAATATGACGATTCGCTTCCGGCAGGCTGGAAGTTCCCATCAGATCTACAAAGATCCCGTCTGCCTTTTTACTTTTATCAAGGAGATGGAATAAATGACTCACCAGGGCCGTCTTTCCCATTCTCCTCCATGAATACAATACTGAATTTCTCTCATTATTCACCTGGTCCATCAGCCAGGCCAGGTCTACTTCCCTGTCACAGAAATATTCTGGGCTGTGATAACCTGTTAAAATGAACGGATTTGCGGGATTTCTCATTGCGTAATTGACGTTACGTATTTTGCGTAACGAAAATTACGTAAATAATTCATGAACACCAAATTTCCCTGGTTAAACAAATTCCTTTCTCTTTTAAATATCCGGATGTTGATCCCGATCCATGGCTTTTCTATTGGAACCAATTCTAAAAGATCTTATCGGCAAATCGTAAAAGCGATAAAAAATTAAAAAGATTTGTTTGAAAGCATTAAAGGCAGGAAGGCTAGATTTGCCCTTTTACTTTGAAAGTTTCGCGAATATTAATCTTGGTCATAAAAGCAAAATTGTATAGTTTTAGTCATAAGATCAGCCGGCTATCAGGATTCAGGCTGAAATTAACCTTTCATTTTTATCATTAATGAAATTTTTAAGAAAGGAAAACTTCCAGTACATCAAGGATAACGGGAAACTGATTTCAGAGATCATCCTTTCTGTT
>JBJKSY010000212.1:0-1646 GCA_046703645.1 Cyclobacteriaceae bacterium | reverse complement strand
TGTGCCAAAATGGTTGCGGGTTGAATGATCCCTAATCATTACTATAAGATAAAAATATAGGTTCTGCTGAATTAATTCCATAATCCCGGAACCTATTTATTTTGCCGGGCTTTTTAAATCCTTTTCAATAATAGCAAAAACTGTTTTAAATATTAATGTAAATGCATCTATTTAAAAATGTGTCGGCAATTTTCAAGTGGAATATTAAAATCGCCCCGAAAGATCATGGTCTCATTTTATTATGCCCGAGCCAGTAAGCAAGATCCTTTTCGATATTGCCAACCTGGGTTTCAATGATGTTCTCCCTGTATTCCTTCAACTGTTTATTACCTTCTTTAGAATGGCCGGTAATAGTATAGTTCCATGATGCCTGTGTTCTGTTTTCACCATCCTGTTTAAGGGAAATCCTGAAGCGTATCGACCCTGTATTGTTAATGAAGATCAGGAACTCAATGGCTTTGGGAGGCTGGTAATCGATCACCTGGAATATCAATTTCTCATATAACGGAGGGGCCGGAGACTTATAGAAGATACAGTTATTCTCTGCAATTCCGGAATCCGAATAAACCATAGTGCATTCCCAACCCTTCAGCCACTTATATTCAAGTATGGGGCATAGTAAGGGGAAAATAACTTCCGGGACGGAATGTAAATCCATAACATGATCATAGGTAAATCTTTCTCCCTGTTTCCATTGAGAAATACGATGGCTTTTTTGCAATAAATTTTCTTTGTCGGGCATAAAATTTCAGATTTTATTATCAATAAAAACTAATTCAAGAGCCATGATCCAGCTTCGGAAAAAATCATCCTTATTCGAGCTATAACCGAAGCTTATATTACGGGTTTCAAAAAATACTCTTTTACGAAAGAACCTTTCAGAACTCCTGGAATTTAACGGATAAATGCCTTAAAAGTTTCCGGCATCCTGCAAGTCAATAAAGCAGAGGCTGATAGGACAAGCGGTGTATACAGGAAACAGACAGTCTTCCGTGCGAAAATCACTATAAGATCCCGGTCAGGATAGAATTCCCCGATTCATTGGTCATGGTGCATTTTCATATCTCTCCCTGTCTCGGCAATCGTTTTGCTCGAAGCGGTGAAATGAGTCACCATTCCATGCCTGCCGACATAATCAAATGCATCGGAATCGCCTTTATGATAATTATCGATGGACTGACAAAGCTTATTGTCGGCATCAAAATTTCCCCTGAGGTTCTGAAGGCTGATGGGCTTCCCGTTCCTGCCTACCAGGTAACGGAGGCTTGCATAGGATCTGGGAACATAATAGGTGAAAGTTGTGTCGGATTCTTCAACGGTGATCGGGGCTTTTTCAACCGATAAGATCTTTCCATCGAAGAAAAAAGACACCGTACCGGGTTGATGAAGCAATTTTATGATTGCATCCTTTTGCGCATCGGTGGCCCGGTCATCGATATATATTCTTGTCCAGTTATCAAGGTTGAAAGTGAACATTATTTTCAGTCCGTTCACCGAGACCGAGTCATAATGACCCGATTTTATGAATACGACGCTATTGCCGATGCAATCTCCATAGGTAGGGTCCAGGCCCAGCAGGCATGGGCAGGGAACATTGCAGGAACAGCTTTCGGCATATTCCGCATCGATTGACCAGCTCTGTGCAT
>JBJKSY010000211.1:0-13830 GCA_046703645.1 Cyclobacteriaceae bacterium | reverse complement strand
ACCATTTCAGCCTTGTGATTTTTGGCAAATTCGAAGAACTCCTTCGGACTGGTGATTTTTTCTGCCATATTTGTTAAAATTTTAGGTTTGTTGAGTAAGATAGGGTAATTTTTATACCTTTTTTATTCATTTTTTTGCAATTAAGACCATAAAAGGTCTAAAAATTGACAATTTGGGTGCCAATTTACTTCCCTTACTATCAATTTCCAAAAGAATTTAAATAATCATTTATAATTAACAATATTTTATAATAATGACTGTATTATTACGAATAATGATAATATTATAAGAATTATGATATTATTTTTTAAATATCATATCTTGAAATTATCAAAGCAGTATTAAGATATTCAAAAATTTTAAAAATTTTGTCCCGGACGACGGTTTTTAACCATTTTTATTCGCAAAATTCGGGATTTTCTGCCCGATATTAATAAAAAATCTGAAGTTTTGACTAAAATCTGTGATTTTTTATATTATTCTATTTCTTATTAAGCCGAAAAAGGTCCAACCGCGAAATGGTAAAAAATTACTGGAAATATCGGGTTGTTTTCTATTTGGATCTCGTTCCGAAATGCCAAGGAAGGATCAATATTTAATTCCCGGATTGATTTACTCCGCTATCGTATTCTTGTGCGATTCGGGAACCGGTTTCCCTTTCCACCATGATGCCAGTGATGAACCTGTAATATTCATCATCGGGCCAAAGACAGCAGGTGCAAGTCCTATGGTTGCTATTTTACCCATTTCCAGGGCTATCCCGGAAGCCAGGCCGGAATTCTGCATGCCCACTTCTATGGCAATGGTTCTGCAGGAACGTTCGTCCATCCTTATCAGTCGGCAAAACCAATAACCCAGCAGGTACCCTAAGATGTTCTGGAGAAAACATGCCGTCATTAACAGGATTCCAATACGGAGAAGACTTTCCCTCCCGGCAGCAGTAATGATGGCAATTATGATCCCGATCCCAGCCATTGACACGAATGACAGGATCTGATCCAGGATATTTTTCCGGCCCCCGGTTAATTTTCTGAATACATATCCGGCCAATGCGGGGAGGATAATAAACCAGAACATATGGTTGACCATGGAATGAATAACGGGAAGAAGAGATTTCTGGCCGGTTTTCAACTGGATAAGGCTGGTGATCATGACAATAAGGGCATAGGATAGAATCTCAATCACTCTTTTTATTGAAAATCTTCGGGAATATCCAAGAGAATTGAAGATTAAGCCGGCAACAACCGGCAGGATAACAAGGTTGATTATATCCATCATCATTTTCCAGAAATCGACAGGAACAAACTGGCCGGCGAGAAATTTCATCAGGGCGGGAGTCAATAGAGGAGAAAGCAAGGTGGCACAAGCCGTCAGGGTAACGGATAGAGGAACGTTGGCCCGTGCGATATAATTCATTACGTTGGAAGCAAGCCCGCTGGGAGCAGAGCCCACCAGTACGATTCCGGCCGCTATTTCCGGAGGAAAACCGAATGCTTTTGCTAGGGTGATTCCAAGGAACGGCATGATTGAAAACTGACAAATCAATCCGATGATTACACCGCGTGGCATTTTGATAACATTGTAGAAATCTTCCAGGCTTAGCTGGGATCCCATCCCGAACATAATAATCTGAAGCAACGGCAATATCATAGCGTTGAGCTGAAAATTCCCGATGGATTTGAATAAACCGGGATAGAACATGGAAACGGTCACCGCTGCAAAAATGGCAGTTGTATAAGAAAAGCTTTTAAGTTTTATTGACCCCTGGAAACTTATTGCAAGCAGAATTAAAGACAGGGTGAGTGCAGGTCCTGTAAATTGAGGCATTCCGGCAATCCAGGCTGCAATTCCCAGAAAAGTGCCGGTAACTCCGGAGATCAGCAGTCCTTTATAAAATGGTCTCATTGCTTTTCAAATATCGGCTCAATGGCATCCCTGTAACTCCATTGGATTGAAAATCCTGATTGGGAATATAATAATTGTCATGAAATAAACATTTTTCAATTATGCGAATTTTTTTTCACCATGAAAGATATTAATTTAAAATCACAGCCTGACTAATTAGATGTATGGCATCTAGTTATGACCACAACTGATTTTATTCAGGTTGATTTAACGATCCGGGTCTTACGGAAGTATGGAAAAATTAAGAACCTTTGTAATGGGCGATGTTCACGGAGCTTTTAAGGCAATGAAACAGTGCCTGCTACGTGCAGATTTTGATTATGACAATGATCACCTGGTATTTCTTGGGGATGTGGCAGACGGTTGGCCTGAAGTGCCTGAATGCATAGAAGAATTCCTCAGGATAAGGAACCTGGTAGCTTTGAAAGGCAATCACGATATCTGGCTGGAGGGTTATCTCCTTAATAAGGAAGAACCGGAACACTGGCTTTCTCAGGGAGGGTTGATCAGTGTCAGGTCATACCGAAATCATCCTGATCTCTTTAATAAACACCACCAATTCCTGGAATCCATGCTCCCATATTACAGAGATGTGAAAGGAAGGCTGTTCATACATGCAGGTTTCAATCCGGATCGCCCGGTTGAACAGACTGATGACCCTCAAACAGATTATTATTGGTCAAGAGATGTGTATAAAAGATCTTTTGTAAATCCGGTACAGCCTGAATTGTATCCCGAAATTTATATCGGGCATACACCGACAAGGAATATTTCTGATATACCGGTGAAAAATTTCAATGTCTGGTTGATGGACCAGGGGGCGGCCTGGGAAGGATATCTGAGTTTAATGAATGTCGATACCAAAACCGTTTATAGTTCTGAAAGAGTCATGGATCTTTATCCCGGTGAACCCGGAAGGCGTGGATTGCGGAATTTATAAGCTAATTGACTTAAAAGAAGATTTTGTTTCTTATATATCCTTTTACATTAACCTTTCGTAAACTTTATACGGAGGGGAGGTGAAATTAAACTATCCTGACTTTTTCAAAAAGAGGTTCATCAATCCTTTAAATCTGTGAATATTTTTATAAATTAAATCATAATTTTTTAAGTTATCCCAGCCCTTTCATGAAAGAAGCCGCGCATTATAGTAAACTGGAAGACCATAGCATTCAATGCCTGCTTTGCCCGCACAGTTGTCATCTTCAGCCGGGCGAGCTGGGGAAGTGCCTGGTACGGAGGAATAAGAATGGAATACTTTGGGCAGAAAATTATGGGCGGATATCAGCGATACATCTTGATCCGGTGGAAAAGAAACCGCTTTATCATTTTTACCCTGGTTACAGAATCCTTTCCATTGGAACGGTGGGCTGCAATTTTTCCTGCGGGTTTTGTCAGAATTGTGAAATTTCCCAAAAAAGTGTTGATGAATATCCTTCGTTAATTAATTTCAGCGGTGAAAAACTGGCAGAAATGGCTCTATCGGAGAATGGAAATATCGGTATAGCCTATACATATAATGAGCCTGTTATCTATTTCGAATATGTAATGGATATTGCAACACAGGTAAAAAAGGCGGGAATGAAGAATGTAATGGTGACCAATGGCTTCATAGAGCCCGGGCCTCTTGATGAAATACTGGAGGTGACGGATGCCTTTAACGTGGACCTGAAATCATTCAGCAATGAATTTTACAGAAAACATACCGGGGGAAGGATCAGGCCGGTTCTTAAAGCCTTGGAAATGATCCGCGCCGCCGGCAAACATCTGGAATTGACCAACCTGATAATCCCGGGGCTGAATGACCAGCCAAAAATATTTCTCGATATGGTATACTGGATCATGGATCACCTTGGCAGCCATACCATACTTCATTTATCACGTTATCATCCTGACTTTAATTATTACATTCAGGCAACTCCGGAACGAACTCTCCATAAACTTTTCAATATAGCCAAAGAACACCTGCCTTTTGTATACCTGGGCAATATCTATATGAGTATCGGAAACAATACCATTTGTCCGGTATGTGGCAATATTCTGATCAGCAGGTCCGGTTACGACGTCAAAATAACGGGTATGAACAATGCCCCGGTCTGCGATTCATGTCAAACCGATTTAAACGATTACTTTAAATTCTGAACATATGAAGGTACGGGAACCTGCGGTTGCCGGTGCTTTTTATCCCGGCACACCGGAAAAACTTAAAAACTTCATTTCCCAGCTTGATGATAGGGAAAGAAAGAATTATGACGCTACACTTTCCGGAGTTCATATCCTCGGAGGGGTAGTTCCGCATGCGGGTTATGTTTATTCCGGGAGCGAGGCAGTGCATTTTTTTTCACTGTTGCCAGAAAAGCAAAAGGATTTCGAAACGGTGGTACTGTTGAACCCCAACCACCGGGGTAATGGCCCCGCATATGCCACCGATACCCATGATGCCTGGAAAACGCCATTGGGAGAATACGAGATTGATACCGATTTTAAAAAATTAATTAATATCCAGGAGAATGAATCCGCGCACAGGCTGGAACATTCTTCAGAGGTCATGCTGCCATTCCTGCAATATTATTTGCCGGATCCCGTGAAAATATTTCCGATAAGTATAATGAAACAGACCCCGGAAATTGCGAGGGAAATTTCTTCCCTTATTCGCCGCGCAGCACAGGAATTACACAGAAAGATCCTCGTGATCGCTTCATCTGATTTCTGTCACTTTTTGAATGCGGATATCGGTTATGCCCTTGACGAGGAAGTGCTGGAAGCGATCCGTAATCTGGATCCCGATGCAGTGTACCGGAAAATTATCGATAAAAATATAACGGTTTGCGGTTATGGACCTATTATGACTCTCATGGATTATGCCCTTCATATTTCAAAAGATACGAAAGTCAGGATACTTGCCCGGGGTAATTCGGCAAAATCAAAATCGATGGAAAGGGTGGTGGACTATGTTTCCATATTGTTTTATACAGATTAAGGAGAATGATCAAAGAATTTAGTGAAAAGCTATCTTTGGAAATGATTAATCCGGTATTGTAAATGGCGGGGATCGTTTTCCTCCTCCTGCGGGTCATTGCCAGCCCAGTTGTCAATGTATTTCAAAAACGACTTACCAACAAGGGAGTCAATCCCCTGTTCATCGTCCTGGTAGTATACATTTTCTTTTCATTATGTGCCGTTATATACCTGTTTATTTCGGGTTTCGGTCATTTTTCCAGGGAGTTCTGGGTATTGATGATCATACTGGGTATCACCGATGCCCTTGGTAATGCCTTTCTTGTCATTTCACTTAAAAATATCGATCTCTCTGTCTTTGGCCCTATGAATGCCTACAAGCCGGTGATCGCCCTGGTACTTTCTGTTTTTATGCTTCATGAGATACCTTCCGCAACCGGAGTGATTGGAGTTGCGATTATTATTGCAGGAAGTTACTTTCTGAATTTGCAAAAGGGCGGCAATTCCGTCTCTTTCAGAAAATTTTTAAGTTCCCGGGGGATAATTTACAGGTTTCTATCCATCGGGTTTACATCAGTAGCTGCCGTAATACTCAAGAAAGTGATTCTTCTTTCAAATCCGCTTATTACCCTTTCCTACTGGTCACTGGTTGGAATGCCGTTTTTACTTATTGCATATCTTGCAAGCAGACCGGGAAGGTATAAAACGGATTCAGTATCGATCCCGGATTATACAGGATTACTGATCGCTTTTATGGTTTTACAGGTATTCTCGCTTTATACCTTTAAATATATTTACGTAGGCTATTCACTCGCCTTATTTCAACTGTCATCGGTGATCAGCGTATTTTTTGGATCCAGGGTCTTCCGTGAACAAAATACCAGGAACAGGTATCTTGCTTCATTCATTATGGTTGCCGGGGCGGCAGTGATAATTATTTTCGGATAGCGGGATCCTTATATTATTTTCGGTTAACTGTAATTTTCTAAGAGGAAGTTTCTTTTTAACCTTCCTCCATTATTTGCTATTGTTTTGGGAAGAGTATTTTTGTGCAAACAAAAAATGAAAATGGGCATTCATAAAAATTATTCGTTTATTTACCGGGATTCTGGTCGTTGTAATTCTATTGAATTCATGTTCCAGGGACAATACGCCAAACCCGGCCCGGCCCTACCTGATAAATTACCAGACGAAAACAGCCCTTACGGCTACCGCCATCAAATCCTTTCTTGTTTCTTTTGGAATGAGCGATCTTGACAGTCTTGCAAAGTATGATATACAGATTTATAAGATCACCTATCATACCAGCTACGAGGGAAAGGATATCACAGCTTCCGGTGTGATAGCCCTGCCCATGCAGGTAAAAGACAACCTTCCGGTTCTCGAAGCCTTCAGGGGAACCATATTTTCACAGGCTGAGGCCCCGTCAAACAGTTTATTTGTTTCAGGATATGAAATTTTCTCAACTTTGGGTTTTGTTACCATCATGCCCGACATGATTGGATTTGGATCGTCAGACCAGTTGATCCATCCCTATTACAACTACGATCTCAGTTCGGGATGTTCGGTCGATATGATAAGGGCAGGGGAGGAGTTCATGAAAAAATTGAATATTACCACTAATGGAAAGCTTTTCCTTTACGGATATTCTGAAGGGGGATATATTGCCACTGCAACTCAGAAGGCTCTCGAATCGGGTGACGGAACGGATCTCACCCTGACTGCTGTTGCTTCAGGGGCCGGAAGCTATAACCCTGCCGGCGAAATGCAGGACATTGTTTCACGAACCACTTTCACGTCTCCATCCTTTCTTGCTTTCATTGTTTATTCATATAAGGATGTTTATCAATGGACAAATCCGCTTTCTACATTCTTCAATGCCCCGTATGCTGACCGTTTACCGGGCCTCCTTGACGGAACTCATAGCGAATCTGAGATCAATGCGCAGCTTAATGATACACTCAATGTATTATTTCAACCGGCTTACCTGAGTAAAATTAAAAATGGCACAGAAAAACTTCTTACCGATGCGCTCAATGAAAACCGTGTCGATGACTGGGCTCCCCAAACCCCTGCCAGGTTCTATCATTCAAAGGATGACCAGTATATTCCTTATGCGAATACTGTAAATACCGTCAGCGAAATGAAAAGCATGGGCGGGAATGTCGAATTTGTTGACATTCCCGGAAACAGTCATGAGGAGGCCGGCATTGAAATGGTCAAGGCGGCTTTGCCCTGGCTGGTCAGTCTTGCCGGCCTGCCCTGATTTGGATTTTTTAATGGAAATTATGCCCGGATCTCAGGAGGCCTGGATTCTTTCAGCGATCCACTTACCCACTTCGGATGTCTTTTTCCCTTTTCCCTTTTCCGTCAGATCCTCAGTTACATACCCTGCTTCAATGGAAGCCATGACAGCATTTTTTATAGCTTCTGATTCATCTGTAAGGCCGAAAGAATTCTCCAGCATCATAGCTGCAGATAAAATGGTTCCGCAGGGGTTTGCAATATTTTTCCCTGCAGCCTGTGGGTAGGATCCATGGATAGGCTCGTAAACAGAGGTATAGGTGCCAATGGAAGCTGATGGAGCCATTCCCAGAGAGCCGGTGATCACGCTTGCCTCATCGGTGAGAAAATCACCGAAAAGATTCTCGGTCACGATCACATCAAATCCCCTGGGCCATTGGATAATACGCATGGAAGCAGCATCAACATATAAAAACTCAAGTTCGATTTCCGGATATTCTTTCGCCATCTGCTGGATGGTGGAACGCCACAGTCTTGAAGTGGCAAGAATATTTGCCTTGTCAACGGCAGTAACTTTTTTCCTTCTTTTTGCGGCATAATCAAAGGCCACTTTGGCAATACGGCGGATTTCTTCAACAGTATAAATACAGGTATCGAAAGCTTTTTGACCGTCTTCAGTCCTTCCCCTGGGCTCGCCGAAATAAATGCCGCCGGTGAGTTCGCGGATAGTGATGAAATCAGTGCCTTCAACAATGGAAGTTTTTAAAGGCGACTTGTCAAGAAGGGATTTAAAAGTAAAGGTGGGGCGGATATTGGCATACAGACCCAGCTTTTTCCGCATGGCAAGAAGCCCTTGTTCCGGCCTTATTTTGGCATTGGGATCATTGTCATATTTTGGATCGCCGATGGCCCCGAAGAGAACGGCCTGGTTTTCCATACATAATTTATGCGTCTCGTCGGGATAGGGGTTACCTGTTTTATCGATGGCGGCGGCTCCAATCCATCCGTAGGAATAGTTGAATTCATGCTTGAATTTAGAAGCTACGGCATTCAGAACGCCCACAGCCTGTTCAATGATTTCGGGTCCGATGCCGTCACCGGGAAGGACAGCTATATTAAATTTCATAAATAAAAAATTAGTGATTTGGGTTATACAATATTCAACATTTTAATGGTGGCCTTTATGGCGGCGACGGTCTGGTCTGAATCCAGTCCGCGGGTTTTGAATTCCCTGCCGTTATTCCAGGTGATGACGGTTTCCACAAGGGCATCCGTCCGGCCGCCGGGAGGAATGGTGACGGTATAGTCAAGAAGTTCGGGGAAGGGTTTTTTTAACTTTTTATAAATGGTTTTCAATGCATTCATAAACGCATCGTATTGCCCGTCACCGGCGGCATGTTCTTCATATTCCTTACCATCAATTTCAATTTTTATGTTCGTGACGGGTTTCAGTCCAAGGCTATGGGAAGTAAAGTAATTTTTAAGTTTGATCTTATGCTCGATGGATTCACTTTTCAGAACATCCGATATGATATAGGGGAGGTCATCGATAGTCACCGATTCCTTGAGGTCACCAAGCTCGATGATCCTTTCGGTGACCAGTTTCAGGGCCTCCGGATCCAGGGTGATCCCCAATTCTTCGAGATTTTTTTTGATGTTCGCTTTGCCGGATGTCTTGCCCAGGGCATAAGTACGGGTACGTCCGAATCTTTCAGGAATGAGGTCATTGAAATAAAGATTATCCTTATTGTCTCCGTCGGCATGAATACCGCTGCACTGGGTGAATACGAATTCGCCGATCAGGGGCTTGTTGCTGGGGATACGGATCCCGGAAAAAGTTTCCACCATTTTACTGATGAGATAAAGGTTTGATTCCTTTACGGAGACATCGAGATGAAAATGATCCCTGATTATCGCCACCACGCTGGAAAGGGGAACATTTCCCGCTCTTTCGCCGAGACCATTGACAGTAGTATGTATACATCGTATTCCGGATTTTATGGCGGAAAACACATTGGCGGTTGCCAGGTCATAGTCATTGTGCGCATGAAAATCAAACCTGACATCCGGGTATCTTTCAAGCATCAGGGTCAGGAACTCATAGGTTTCATCCGGAGAAAGGATCCCGAGCGTATCCGGAAGCATTATCCTGTTTACCGGTTCGTTTTTCAGGTTATCCACCATGAAGAAAACATAATCCCGTGAATTTCTCATCCCGTTTGACCAGTCTTCAAGATATATATTGGTTGTCATTCCGCAATCACTGGCATATTTTATGGATTGCCTGATATCTGCAATATGCTGTTCAGGAGTCTTGCGCAATTGCTGGGTAACGTGACGGTAGGATCCTTTGCAGAGAAGGTTAAGAACTTTGCCCCCTGCATTTTTAATCCAGTCGATGGATAATTTTCCGTCAACAAATCCAAGAACTTCGATACGATCGAGGTAATCATTAGCCTTTGCCCATTCCATAATGGTAGCGGCGCCTTTGAATTCTCCTTCCGATACGCGGGCCGAAGCCACCTCGATACGATCAAGGTTTATTTCTTCCAATAACAATTTGGCAATATTAAGTTTCTCCTGGTGGGTATAGGATACGCCGCTTGTTTGCTCTCCGTCGCGCAGGGTAGTATCCATTATGAGAACTTTTTCTTTGCTCATGCCTTAGTCCTTATTAGAATTATTGCTTGTTTTCAAATACTTCAATCTCATTTTTTAAACTTAAAAGGTAATCGAGATCGTCATACCCTTTAAGCAGGCATTCCTTTTTATAGGAATTAATTTCAAACGTTTCCGATTTTCCGGCTGATGGCAGTGAAATAACCTGGTCCTGAAGATCGACTTTAATTTTCACCTGAGGATCGGCATATATGGCATCAAATAAATTCCTGAGAAAATCAGTTGATACCTGAACGGGCAGGAGTCCGGTATTCAATGCATTATTTTTAAATATATCCGCAAAGAAACTGGATACTATTACCCTCAGGCCATAATCGTATAAGGCCCAGGCAGCATGTTCGCGGCTTGACCCGCTTCCGAAGTTATACCCGCTGACAAGGATCTTCCCTGAGTATTGATTATTATTTAACACGAAAGAATTGATTTTTTCGCCGTTTTTGTCATATCGCCAGTCACGGAAAAGGTTATCGCCGAATCCCTTTCTTTCCACTGCTTTCAGGAATCTGGCAGGGATGATCTGGTCGGTATCCACATTTTCCATGGGAAGGGGAATTGCCGTGGAAACCAATGTTTCAAATTTTTCTATGGGCATGGTACTTTATTTATATATATTTTCTCGGATCAGTTATCACTCCGGTCACTGCAGTGGCTGCAGCCGTTAACGGGCTGGCGAGGATGGTCCGTGCCCCGGGTCCCTGCCGCCCCTCGAAATTTCTGTTCGAAGTGGAAACTGCATATTTCCCGGAGGGTACTTTGTCATCATTCATGGCAAGGCAGGCAGAGCATCCCGGTTGACGCAGTTTGAATCCTGCTTCTTCGAGTATCGATACCAGTCCTTCTTCATAAGCCATTTTTTCTACCTGTTTTGAACCGGGAACGATCCAAGCAGTGATATTTTCGGCCTTTTTCTTTCCTTTTACGAAGTTGGCCACAGTCCTGAGGTCCTCAATCCGCCCGTTGGTGCAACTGCCGATAAAAACATAATCCACTTTTTTACCGAGCATCTGGTCGCCGGGCCGGAAATCCATATACTGGACGGCTTTTTCAAATGATAACCTGCTGCTTTCGCCCACTTCACTAGTCTGCGGGATGGGTTTATCGATCTTAAGACCCATTCCCGGATTGGTTCCGAAGGTTACCATGGGAGAAATATCTGAAGCATCAAAGGTGAATTCTTTATCGAATGTGGCACCTTCGTCGGAAGTAAGGGTTTTCCAGTATTTCAGTTTTTCATCCCATTCTTTTCCCTTGGGGGCATATTCCCTTCCTTTAATATAATTGAAAGTGACTTCGTCGGGCGCGATCATTCCTCCGCGGGCGCCTGATTCAATGCTCATATTGCAGATGGTCATCCTGCCCTCCATCGATAAATTCCTGATCGCAGATCCTGAATACTCGATGAAATGTCCGGTCCCGCCGGCTGTTCCGATTTTCGAAATGATATATAATATAATGTCCTTGGCCGTTACACCTTTGCTGAGTTGACCTTCAACATTGATCCGCATCTTCTTTGGCTTTGGCTGAAGAACACACTGGGTGGCCAGCACCATCTCGATTTCAGTGGTCCCGATACCGAAAGCAAGGCAACCCAATGCGCCATGGGTTGAGGTATGACTATCGCCGCATACCAGGGTCATTCCCGGCTGGGTAATCCCTAATTCAGGGCCGATCACGTGCACTATTCCATTCCATGGATGATTCAGACCGCAAAGCTGTATTTCATGTTTCCTGCAATTTGCCTCAAGCTGTTCTACCTGTTTCCTTGAAAGGGGATCACTGATAGGAAGGTCCTGATTAATTGTGGGGATATTATGATCGGCGGTGGCAATGGTATTTCCGGGCCTGAAAACTTTAAGGCCTCTCTTTTCAAGTCCAAGAAAGGCTACCGGACTGGTAACTTCATGAACAAAATGTTTGTCGATATATAATACCTGGGGTCCATCCGGAACGGACCTCACAACATGCATATCCCAGATCTTATCAAATAATGTTTTGGGTGCTGATGACATAATTAAATTTTAAATTGGGCATTTCCGATTTTGAACATTAAGATCTATTTCTTTCCCGGACGGAGCTTTCGTACCTGCGAGCCGGCCTGCCATATTTCCGATTCCCGCAATCCCTTCAATTCGGCATCCAGTTTTTCACGGTAATCCGGTTTACTGTTTGAGTCGATCGACTTTTGCGCTTCCAGTCCTTTGGCGACACTGTCGTATAACTCATCAAATACCGGCGCAACAGCATCCCTGAATTTTTTCCACCAATCGAGTGCACCCCTTTGTGCTGTGGTTGAACAGTTGGCATACATCCAGTCCATGCCGTTCTCGGCCACCAGGGGCATTAAGCTTTGCGTAAGTTCTTCAACAGTTTCGTTGAATGCCTCGGAAGGAGAGTGGCCATGATTCCTCAAGCAATCATACTGGGCTGCAAATAAGCCCTGTATGGCTCCCATCAGGCTTCCCCGTTCTCCTGTAAGGTCACTGTACACCTCTTTTTTGAATGTGGTTTCAAACAGGTAGCCGGAACCTATTCCGATTCCAAGGGCGATGGCACGGTCGTGTGCCTTCCCGGATGCATCCTGGTAAATTGCGTAGCTTGAATTAAGGCCCTTGCCTGCGAGGAACAACCTGCGGAGACTGGTTCCGGAACCCTTCGGTGCAACAAGGATCACATCGATATCCTTTGGGGGTATAATCCCGGTCCGATCGCTATAGGTTATGCCAAAGCCATGCGAAAAATAAAGCGCCTTCCCGGCTGAAAGGTGTTTCTTTATTACTGGCCATTGCTGAATCTGTGCTGCATCGGATAAAAGATAAAACAGGACTGTGGCTTTTTCAGCAGCTTCTTCAATGGAGAACAGGTCCCTGCCTTCGACCCATCCGTCGGCTTTAGCCTTTTCATAAGTCTTCGAAGGCTTGCGCTGGCCGACGATCACGTTGAAACCGTTATCCTTCAGGTTCAAAGCCTGACCCGGTCCCTGAACACCGTAACCGATGATCCCAATGGTTTCATTTTTAAGTATATCAAGCGCCTTGCTTAATGGGAATTCTTCCCTCGTTATTACATTCTCCTCGACCCCTCCGAAATTAATTTTTGCCATATTTATCTTTTCCGTTTAAGTTAATTGATTGCAATTCAGTGGCATGTTCGAGCTCATCCAGGTATTTCTGGGTTTGGCGGACTGACTTGGTAATAGCTATCCTTCCAGAGCGGATAAATTCCAGGACGCCATACTCATTCAACAGGTTAAATAGTTTTAAAATCTCGTTCTTATGACCAGTCTTTTCCAGTACGATATAATCTTCCTCGATTACCAGTACCCTTGCATTGTTTGCCCTGACTATATTTTCGATCTTATTCCCGTGCAGGAATATTTTTGTCGGGACTTTATACAAAGCAAGTTCCTGGTAATAGATTTCATCCTCTTCATATAGAAAAGCTCCCAGGACCTCGATGATCTTCCGGATCTGGTTCACCACTTTTTCAGCCTGTTCGCGTGAAGTATTGATCACCAGCGTATACCGGCTCACGCCATTCACTTCTGAAGAAGACACATTGATACTTTCGATATTTATCTTTCTCCGGGTGAATATGATTGTGACTTTGTTTAACAGTCCGGGCCTGTCTTCGCTCAGAACGGAGATGGTATACCGCTTCTTGAGCGCGTTATCTGTTTTTTCCTGATATATATCTGACATTACTTTAAAAATTTACTCTAAACGAATATTACTTACCGATTGTCCGGAAGGTACCATGGGGAACACGTTATCTTCTTTTTCCACTTCTATTTCCAGGAATGTTGGTCCTTCGCTGTCCAGCAGCCATTGAAGGCCGCCGGATAAATCTTCTTTTTCAACAACCCGTCTGGCGTTAATGCCGAAACCTTCGACGATCTTGGTGAAATTCGGGTTATTCATTTCCGTAAAGGAATACCTGCCTTCAAAGAAAAGCTTTTGCCACTGACGAACCATACCCAGGAAATGGTTATTCAAAACTATGAACTTAACCGGGATATGGCTTTGGGCAATCGTTCCGAGTTCCTGC
>JBJKSY010000210.1:0-2258 GCA_046703645.1 Cyclobacteriaceae bacterium | reverse complement strand
ATTCTGATCGAGTGTATTGATATAAATTACCATCGACTCACCATTCACCCGCCTTACGATCTTGATATTGGCCCTGTCGGCAAACTCGGTGAGATTTCCTGCCATGATAAATGCATCGAAAAGACTTGTTTTCGGGTTGAAGGTGGTATATCGCCCCTCCTTGTTCACCTCTCCCACCACGGTAAAATGGAAGCTAAGCAATTGCACCCGGACAATAGGCGTTTCGAAATATCCTTTAAGGGAATCCTGGATCTTTTTTTCCGCTTCGTCGAGGGTCAGGCCCTTTAACTGCATCACACCGATCTTGGGCATGGGAAGCGAGCCGGTATCATCCAGGATAAATCCTGTATTTTGACGATCCAGCAAAAGCGTATTTACACCGGGGTTCACCTGGCTGTTGGGATTGTTATATTGTCCGAACTGGTTATAATTCTGGTTATTTCCCTGATTATTCTGCAATTGCTGATCGTATTGATTCAGTTCCCGGATCATTCCCAGTTGTTCCTCGTATTGCTTCACGAAATTGTATTCCGTCGGGGTAAGGCTGCCGATACGGATGGATATGATATCCCCGGGCTGCAGCCTGTATTGACGGTATTGATCATTATAGGCCTTTACGATGCTGTCGCGGGGATATAATTTTTCCTTACTGCTTTGATCCTGTAAAAAAGTCAGCTTCTTGTTGGAAACGCAGCCGAATTGCAAAATAAGAAGAATCAGGAACAGGAGTACAAGCTGTGATCTATGGATGAATGCCCGGTTCAATATAAGTTATTGCTTTTTATTTAATAACGGCAAATATAGGTGGATTAGGTTTTGAAGCAAAATATAACTATTTAATGTTTTTTTTATAATCTTTGAATGAAGATGAGATCAATAATTAAAATACAAGATATTAAACATCTTAAAAAGCCTCTTCGGTTTATCATTTCAGGGCTTGTTATGTACCTGGCATGGATACTCATTTACGAGGTTATCATCAAACCGCATCATTGGGTCGATCCCTGGCTGACCAATATGGTTTCAAGCGATAGTGTCGGAATACTGAATCTCCTGGGCTATAAGGTAAGCCAGGAATTAATTCTGAACGGGAACATCATTTATAACGGGTTCAACAAGATTTTAAAGATAGCCTATCTCTGCGACGGCCTGATATTATATATAGTGTTCCTCATTTTCATGCTTGCCATTCCGGGTCCTGCAAAGCATAAGCTATGGTTCATCCCGGCCGGGTTCATCATGATTTACCTGGTGAACCTGTTGCGGGTCATTATGCTTGTGATGATCCAGATCCATACCCCGGAATATCTTGCTTTTAATCATAAGTACACCTTTACGATTTTTGTTTATGGATTTATATTCCTGCAGTGGTATGTTTGGATAAAATGCTTTTTTGCCAATATGAAAACCGTTCAATGAAAAAGCGAATCCGTATCTTTCTTGGTATTCTCGTTTTCTTGCTGTTGTCCATGACGGGATTTATCAGGGATACCGTGCTCTTTGACATGACCGGAGACCATTCACTCGTTCATAACCGTCAGTATGAGTCCCGTTACAGGATGCCGGTTTCCCTGGACGATGTAGGAACGAGCTTCACTGAAAATCCTAAATGGTTTTCATCGGTCGTCTATTCATTTGTATTCATGGCATTGTCGGCTTTATGCATCTGGCTGTTTTTTGATTCGGGTTATCACGTTTTGCTCACCCTTGGAATTCATTTTTCGCTGATGATCATTGCAGGCATCTTAATTCTATCGGGGTTGCTGGTGCACTCTTTCCATCCTGTTTACCAATCGGCTGAATATATCAAAAATTTAATTCAATCTCCGCTGCTTACACTGATCCTTATCGCGGGGTTCCTGCTGGTCAGGAGGACGGGGCAATAAGCGCAACCCTCTTTATCCTTTCCCTTATCCGAATCTCCTGAACGGGACTCGGATGAAATGAACAAATTCTGTTATCAGAATTTACATACCCCCGGGTATTTTATAAGGTTGGAATAATAAGAACCCTTCCCCCTGCGGGGACTCCCTTTCAAAAAGGAGGACCGAGCGATCAGGCAATGTTCGGTGAACATTGACCCCTGACGAATGGCAGGGGGCCTGTCTGCAGCGAAGCATGGAAAATTGCAACGGGATTTTAATCGATAACTACAGAATTAATGGTTATGTGGCAGGGTGAAATACACAACCCCCTGCCACCCGCAGGGCCAACACCTCCCCCTTTATTAAGGAGGACCTACGTCATTTATCGAGATA
>JBJKSY010000209.1:0-4087 GCA_046703645.1 Cyclobacteriaceae bacterium | reverse complement strand
TGCTATTCGGAAACCCGGAAAAAGCGAATTTCAATGATGCCTTCAGGGATTATGCATTGAATACTTTTAAGGAAAGAAAGCATCATGAATGGATGCAGGCATTTCCGGATGAATGGCATAAAAAGCTGAGGGAGATCTTTAAAGGTAAGATGATCCGGTCACAGGATAATGCCGGAAACAGGTATCCCGATAAAATTGAGATAAATACCCGGGTGAATTTCACATTCTTGCGGGAACGATATGAAAAATCGAAACCGGTAACTGTCGGCCACGCACTTCGGATAATGCGGACCGACGGGAAGATCTTCCGTGAAATGAAAGGTTCCGTGGTACCCATGTATTTTTGGGAATCGGAAGCTCAATTCCTGGAAAAGGGAATCGGGTTCAGTGCTTTTTGTGGAAATGATCTGTCTTCGACAGCCTATTCGGCTTTTATTCATGAGGACCAGCTTGAAATCGGCATCGAGACCATTGAAAGATTCCGCGGGAAAGGACTTGCCTATTATGCCTGCATGGCACTGATCGATCATTGCCTGGAAAACGGGTTTGAACCGGTCTGGTCGTGCCGGCTGGAAAACACGGCATCTTATAAACTTGCCATAAAACTGGGATTTGAGCCGAAGTTGCATCTGCCGTATTACAGGCTTTGCAACTAAGGGCTTGTGACAAAGCGCGAAAATTATCCATACCCCGGAGTTACCGGTATCATTTTAATATATCTTTTTTAAATAAGGTTTTGAATCAGGTATTAATGATAGCAGCATCGCGGTTGTATTTTTTCCTGTATTCAACCGGGGAGAGACCTGTTATTTTTTTAAATATCAGCCGGAAAGCCTTCAGGTCCGAATAACCCACATCGTACATAACTTCAGAAATATTTTTACGGGAAGTTTCTAACTGTTTTTTTGCCGCTTCTACCTTGATCCGTTGAAGATACTCAGCAGGAGAATTTCCTGTCATTTTTTTGAACCGGCGGTCGAAATTCCTTCTGCCCACCGCCAGTTGTAACGACAGGCTGTCCACCGATATCTTTTCCCTGAAATTGTTTTCCAGGTATTCCTGGGCTTTCCTGATCGTTTCATCACCATGATTCTTCTGAACCTGGAAGACTGCAAAAGGCGACTGGCTGAAACGATCCATATCGATCTCGAATATCTTGGAGCAGAAGATAGCCGTCTGGCGGTCATACTTTTTTTCAACTACGTAGAGCAGAAAATTCAGGAAGGAGAAAGCCCCGCCGCTCGTATAGATCCCATTTTCGTCGGTGATGATTCTGTCGGCCACCAGCCTTACCTCAGGGAACATTTCACGAAATGAGCCGGCGGCAAACCAGTGCGTTGAGCAGCTTTTTCCTTTCATCAGCCCTGTGGCTGCAAGCAGGAATGCACCGGTACATATGCTCAGGACCTCTGACCCGGATTTATATTGATCGCTGATCCAGTTTATCAATTGCCTGTTAAGAGATATCTGTTCTTTATATTCCGTTCCGGGCATCAATGCCGGGATCACGATGAGATCGGTTTTATGAATTTCTGAAATCCGTTTTCGCGGATGTATCGAGAAAAGACCGTCATAAAGATCGAGTCCGTCTGCTGTTCCGGCAAGCGAAATATTGAATACCGGGTCATTCCCCAAACCACGCCAATGGCCCTCGGCCCTTATAAATATCATATAGGCGCCTATAATGCTGCTCAGATTTGACGGACTTTCGGGTATCACTATCGTAAGCTCTTTCATGACGTTTTTTCTTAAATTTAGCATAGAAATTTGTCCTGATCAACCCCATAAGATGTCTAAATTACGCCCCTTAATATGAAAATTAAGACATTACTTTTACAAAATTCAACGAACTGAAAATCTTAAAACCAACACAAAATATTATGAACACAAAGGAACTGCTGGATTTTTATTATGATGGATTTGCCCGCAAGGAAGGGTGGAAGGAGGTAATTGCAGAGGATTTCAGGTTTATCGGAGGCGACATGAAGAACCGGAAGCCGGTGACAGGCAAAGCTGGCTATCTTGGCGTCATTGAAAGATTCTCAAAGCTTTTCACTTCGATGAGGGTCATCGATGTTTTCGTTGATGGGGACCATGCCTTCGTTCTTGCCGGTTATGAATATAAATTTCCTGGAGGGAAAAAGATTGGCGGGGAAGTGGCGGAATACTGGAAAATCCGGGACGGGAAGCTGGCTGAACTGACTATTTATTTTGATACACTTACTTTTCAGCAATTCACGGGAAAGTAATTAGGGAAAATCAGGGCCAGCGGGAAACAGTGACCTGAAGTTTCGGTTATTGAAATTATTGTATATTTTTCAGGCAGTATATTGAAGGATTTTAAACCCCGGAAAATTTTATGGAAACGATCATAAAGCAATTATCCATGAATACGCGATGGTACATCAATGTGCTCGAAGGTATCACAGATGAAGAAGCTGCAAAACGGCTGAACAGAAATGTTAATCATCTGAAATGGATCGCCGGTCATCTCCTGCTGGGCAGGTACCGGAGCATTTCGAGATCGGGAGCTGACATCGAGCCTTACCCTCACGTTGATAAATTTATCAGGAAAGACACTCCCCCGCCCAATGCCATTCCAATTGACGATTCAATCGAATACCCGCCTTTGAAAGAGACACTGGAATTCTGGAATGCGGTATCTGAAAAATTTTTAAGCAGACTTCCTTTGATCTCCGAAGAAAAGCTTTCCGCCGAGCTTCCTTTTACCCTGCCGATCAATGGCAAAACCCTTCGTGATGTATTTGCATTTACTGCCTCGCACGAGGCGTATCATATCGGCCAGATGAGCTTTATAAGGAAAAGCCTGGGACACAAGGTAATGGTCTACATGTAATACAATATGAAGAATTATTACACGGAGCGGCACGGAGTTGACATTGAAGCACACAGAGATAATAATAAAATATAGAATTCCCTGTGGACCTTTGAGCCTTCTCAGAGAACCCTGTGTAACCTCAGAATCATGAGTGTCAATGAATCCTTTACGGCCCGGATCAGGAAAGCCCTCCGGGATATTCCTCACGTTGAGGAGAAAAAAATGTTCCGCGGGATAGCCTTCATGGTTAAAGGCAAATTATGTATTTCGGTGGGTGATGACAGGATGATGTGCCGCATCGATCCCATTCATCATGAACAATGCCTGCTGAAACCGGGTTGCGAACCGGTGATCATGAGGGGAAGGGAGTACAAGGGGTATATCTATATTCACGAAGAAAAAGTGCGTACGGAATCCCGGTTGAAGTACTGGGTGGAGTTAGCCCTGGAATATAATAAAGTGATAGTGACAAAAAAATAAGGAACAATACCTGTTTTCTTCAGATTTCCTTAATAAATGATCGTATAGGAAAGTGCAGAACATGTGGCCTTTATCATCAGGAAAAGCCCTCAGGATTGGATAAATTTGATCAAGATCTCTTAATCCATGTCAAATCCCAGGATCAAACCTGAATTTTCGTCTATGGACCGGATACTTGAAATTACCGGGTGGACATTGCTTGTTATATTCTGGGCCCTTTCAATAAAAAATTTCCTGATATCTCCGGAAAAAGTCCCGACACATTTCAATATCCGGGGTGAAGCGGATGCCTATGGAGGCAGGATCAATATTCTTATCCTTCCAGCAATTGCTGCAGTATTATATACCGGCATGACCCTCTTGAACAGGTTTCCCCATATCTTCAATTACATGGTATCCATCACTGAAGAAAATGCACTCCGGCAATACACCAATTCAACCCGCATGATCCGAGTTTTGAAACTGGTGCTTGTGATTGTGTTTCTGTTCATCGGATTCCAGATGCATGAAGGGGCCGGGGTTTCCCAGACCGGATTCGGGTCCTGGGTGATGCCTGTTATCATGCTCATGGTTTTCGTGCCAATCGTTTATTTTATAGTCCGGTCGCTCAGGATGAAATAATGTTGTGGACGAGTTACGAGTGACAAGTGACGAGTGACGAGCGAACCCGATGTCAGTAAATCATTAAATCATCAAATCACAAAACAGTGACAAGTGACGAGTGAACCAGTGATCGATTGAACCAGTGAACCAGTGAACCAATGAACC
>JBJKSY010000208.1:0-3906 GCA_046703645.1 Cyclobacteriaceae bacterium | reverse complement strand
CTCCTGTAGGCGCTTTCTCCCATAAACGGCTGTACAATATATTTGACCCCGGCCGCAACATGGGCATCGATACAGGTATCCCACCAACTCATAACCGCGTCCCAGTGCGCTGAATCCGGAAGGGGTTGTCCAGTATGCGAACTGATAAATACCATTCCGTCCTTTTCAACATCAGCCTTAAATTCTGCCGGTGTCATCCCGTAGAACTTGCCGTTGGCATAACCGGCAGCTTCCACATACCTGTAACCGATCTTGCCGACCTTGGCAAGGGTGCCTACGGGATCGGTGCTCATGGAATCCCTTACCGAGTATAACTGCAGACCAATGTGATTATCTTGTTGTTGGCATGAAAAGAATAATACCGGTAATAAAAATAGCATAATGGAAATTGTTCTGTAAAAAATCTTTTTCATAGTAAAAAATTTTGATTTTAAGGCGCTCAATTTACAAATTCTCATGTAAAGATGAAAAAATTGGACTTTTATTTAAGATTGATACCTCAATGTTCGTAAAAAGAAATTATCCGGGACTTCCTGAAATAAGAATCTGACCCCTGATTTGTTGCTTTTTAACTGAAACATTGTTTTTCAGATGATATTTATGATATTCATATTGAAATGAAAATAAGAATAGTTCAAATCCCTGAAAATTTATTTGAATTATTACGAGTGGACTTTGATTATTTTTTTATCTTTCATGTTAATTGAATAGTCCTTTACTGGGGAAGAATGGAATCAATTTGATATAAACAGTTTAAATGATTTGATTTAGCCTTTCAAGCGGTCTGAAAACAGGGTTATTGTTGGAATTACAGGCAATCGGCGTTATTTATACATTGTAATCAATTCCATTAATTTCTCGATAATGATGGTTGAAATGTAAGAAATTTTATTTTAATTTGGATTTATCTTAGTATAAATAAAGATTTCAAGGGTAAAATATCAATTTTTGAATGAAGTATAATATCAAGGGATTATCTGACAAGGAGGTTGATGAGTCCCGAGAGAAATACGGTTCCAACGATCTTTCTCCTCAGAAAATTGAGAGCTTCTGGGATAAGCTGAAAGACAATTTTAAAAATCCCATTATTATCATTCTGATTATAGCCCTTGTTATTTTTCTCGTATTATCTTTTCTGAACGTTACGGAATGGTATGAAGCCGTAGCCATTTCACTGGCAGTAATTTTAGCTACTCTTGTATCAACTCTCAATGAATACCAGAATGAAACTTCATTCCAGAAATTGCAGCAGGAGGCTTCACAAATACAGAATAAAGTATTCAGGAATGATGAGCTGACCAATGTCTTGATCGGGGATGTGGTTAGAGGAGATTATGTATTACTGCAATCCGGCGACAAAGTTCCTGCCGACGGCTTTGTAGTGGATGGTGAAGTTAAGGTGACCCAGGCATCGCTGACCGGTGAATCAGACCCGGTAACAAAGACCAGGGCCTCTGAAGATTTTACCTTCGACCCCAAGGACCTGCTGGATGAACATTCCCTGTTCCGGGGTGCAGTGATCGAAGATGGGGAAGCTATGATGAAGGTGGATGTAGTAGGGGATAAGACCGTTTATGGGAAACTTGCCCAGGAACTTTTTGAAACTGAACAGCGTCTGTCTCCCTTGCAGGTAAAACTGGAAGCTCTTGCCAAGGGGATCAGCCGCTATGGCTATATTGCCGGTGGATTGATTTTCGTCGCCTTTATTTTCGATAAAATATTTATTGTCCACCAATTCGATATTTCAAGCATCTCCGACTATTTCAGGCATGTCGACCTGGTGATCAATGATGTAATGCATGCTTTCGTTTTGTCAATCATCATAATTGTGGCCGCAGTTCCGGAAGGCCTGCCGATGATGATTGCAATTGTTCTTTCTCTTAATATGCGTAAAATGCTGAAGGCGAAAGTACTGGTGCGAAAACTGCTGGGTATAGAAACAGCCGGAAGCCTGAATATTTTGTTTTCGGATAAAACAGGGACCATCACCAAAGGCCAACTCGTGCCCAGGATTTTTATTTCAGGGGACCTGAAAGAATTCGGATCCTTCAACGAGATCCCGGCAGAATTAAGGGAAATCCTTTCGGTCAGCATAACAGGGAACACGGCCTGTATAATTACCGAAACCGGAGATGTTTTGGGAGGCAATTCATCCGAACGGGCCTTGATGTCATTTATACCCCGGGATAGTCTTGTTAAAAGACATCATGCGGAGTTCAGGATTCAGAAAAATATTCTCTTTAACAGCACAAGGAAATTTTCAGCCACGCAGATCCGATCCGATCATTCCCCGATCTTCAATCAGCACGAGTCTCTTACACTAATCAAAGGGGCTGCTGAAATTCTTACGGAAGGTTGCGATTATTTTTTTAACACCGATGGTCAAAAACAGCAGGTTACCAACCTGAATGAACTTATCGACCGGTTGGACCAGCTTGCTTCTGACGGCGTGAGACTGATCGCTGTAGCAGTATCCGATGAAAATATTAACGAAGCCAAAACCCTGCCGGGCAACCGGACTTTAGTCGGAATAATAGGAATAAGAGATGAGATCAGGGAGGAATCCGTCAGATCCATCGAAGAAGCAGCCACGGCCGGCGTACAGGTGGTTATGATAACCGGCGACCGGAGAGGTACTGCCGTCGCAATTGCCACCGAAACGGGCCTTTTGAAAAACCGCGATGACCTCGTCCTGACTTCCTCGGAATTGAACAGTTATACGGATGAAGAGCTGGAACATATACTGCCGAAGCTGAAAGTGGTGGCCAGGGCCTTTCCTACTGATAAAAGTCGCCTGGTGCGTGTTGCACAGCGGACAGGGAGGGTAGTCGGGATGACCGGCGACGGAGTGAACGATTCAGCGGCTCTGAAGCAGGCAGATGTGGGGTTCGCAATGGGAAGCGGCTCGGAAGTCTCAAAAGAAGCCGGCTCCATCGTGATACTCGATGATAATTTCAGGTCCATTACCAATGCTATCCGGTATGGCCGTACGATATTCCGATCAATTCGCAAATTCCTTGTCTTCCAGTTGACCATTAATGTGGCGGCAGTTTTGACCGCTCTGCTGGGCCCCTTTTTCGGTATCGACCTGCCGTTAACTATCATTCAGTTACTTTGGATTAATTTCATTATGGATACCCTTGCCGCCCTTGCTTTTGGCGGGGAACCGGCCCTGAAACGTTTCATGGATGACCCTCCTGTCAGCCGGACAGAAAACATCCTTACCAAAGACATGATCTCCGCTATACTAACCGGTGGACTGTTTACCACCGGATTTTCAATTTTTTTCCTCACGTTCGCCCCGGTCAAGGAGCTTTTTGTAAGAAATGGCATCCCGGATCAGGATGTGTTTTTAACTGCTTTCTTTAATATCTTCGTTTTAATGGTGACTTTCAACGCTTTTAACGCCCGTACGGAAAAAATGAACCTGCTGGAACATATTTTTGAAAATAAAGGTTTTTTCAGGGTGATATCTTCTATTCTTATAATCCAGGTCATTATTACCTATACCGGCGGTGAAATACTGCGTGCTCACGGCCTGACGCTGAATGAATGGGTCCTTGTTTTATTGTGTGCATTTACCATCATTCCCGTGGACCTGATAAGAAAGAAAATCAGGGATAGCATCATGAAACGCCGACAGGCGAAGATGATCACCCAAAATTAAATGGGTATGGAGCGGGCGAATTCTTTCAACCAAAAAATAATATGTAAACGGATTTCATGGATTCTGGTTTTCATGCTGGTTACCTCTTTATCATTCCATGCCAGGGCCCAGCGCAGGTATCATCATTACGGAGAGGCATATTATGCAGTTGGCGCTGAGATAAATCCCATCCCGTATCTTTCAGGAGGTTATGCAGGGGCATTATGGTGGGGCTACGAAAATTTTATGATCAGGGGCGG
>JBJKSY010000207.1:0-4980 GCA_046703645.1 Cyclobacteriaceae bacterium | reverse complement strand
ATAGGAAGTGGTAGCAGTAACATCAGCCTCATAAGTATTAATATCATTGAAGGATTCACCTCCGGTTTGATTTTCATACCAGTGATACTGACCGTTGGCCGGCGCTCCTCCTGCCGACAAATAAACGACTCCTTGTCCGCAATTTTCTCCGTTAAAAATGGTAGGCTGGCCGGGAAATGAATTAATTATTACCTCACCTTTTGTCCTGTTATCTGATAAACAATTATTGCTACTGGTTGCGTCAACATAATAGTTTCTGGTCGAAGAGACATATGGCTTAAAGGTTTCGCCAATAAAAACAGCAGAACCACCCGAAGAATTTTCGTACCATTTGTAAGTTGCTCCTTCCCCGCTTCCAGAAGCGGTTAAATTAACTTCACCGGCTCCGCAATGCTCGATATTGTCCGAATTCGGTTCGGGAGGAATGGCATTCACTGTAGCCACAACTTCAGTCCTGTCACTGGCACATCCGTTATTATCGGTTATATCAACCCAATAAGAGGTTGTCGTCGTAATCGAAGGAGTTAGAAAACTTGACCCTGTGAAAAGACTTACTTCGCTAAATGCCGTTTCATACCAATTATATGTTCCGGAAATGCTATTGTTTGCTGATAAGGTCAGTTTGCCTTCTCCGCAGCGGTCATCGGGTATTCCTGTCGGTGACCCCGGCTGCTCGAAAATTGTTCCTGTTACCTCTGCTCTGGGCCCTTCACAACTATGATCACTGATAATACTTACCCAAAAGATAGTCGTTTCAGACAAAAACGGATTATAATTCTTCGTGTCGTTAAATGAAGTCCCTTGCGTCTCTTCCGAATACCAGGCATATTTTCCTCCTGATGGAGCCCCTCCCACCGAAAGATTCACAATGCCGGCACCACAATTATTGTCATCAAAAACAGTCGGCTCACTCGGAATTGTATTGATGGTCACCTGAACTTCCGTTCTCCCAACAGAAGGACAATTTTTATTACTGGTTGCACTTACATAATAATAACGTGATAATGAAACAGTCGGCTTGTAGGAATCTCCGGTAAAAACAGAAGTCCCACCCGATGCATTTTCAAACCAATCATAAATAGCTCCTGTGCCACTTCCAGAGGCATTTATTGTCACCTGTCCTGAGCCACATCGTTCTACGGCGGGAACAGTTGGATTGGATGGTATCGGATTTACTGTTCCTTTTACTTCAGTCCGGTCACTTGTGCAATTATTATTATCGGTTACTTCCACCCAAAAAGAAGTTGTACCGGTTATATCCGGTTTATAGGTCTGGCCGGTATACACACTGGTATTACTGAACTCCGTTTGAAACCAATTATAGGTCCCATCTGTTCCTGTTGCACTTAATGTGATCTGGCCCGAGCCGCATCTTTCCGATCCTGTTCCGACAGGGGCATCAGGGGGAGTATTCAAAGTTGCCGTTATCATTTTTCTTGAACCCTCACATCCTTCTAAACTTATTATACTTACCCAATATGATGTCGTTTCTGTAATTGTAGATTCATATGAATTTGAACTGTTAAAAGAAGTATTGGAAGTTTCATCTGGATACCATCTGTATTCCCCACCATCAGGGGCTCCTCCTACTGAAAGAGTTACTTTCCCAGGTTCGCAAATAGATCCGTTAAAAATCGTTGTTTTTCCGGGAATTGTATTCACCGAAGCCTGCACTTCTTTTCTTGTTTTACTAATGCATCCTTTCGGGCTTGTTGCATCCACATAATAGTATCTTGTCGAAGTAATGTCTGTCTGAAATGAACTCCCTTTATAAAGTGATGATCCACCGGTTGAATTTTCATACCAATTATAATCAGCATCTGATATCCCTCCTGAGGCATCCAATGTAATACTACCCTGTCCGCACCGTGATTTGTCGCTGGCATCAGGTTCCGATGGAACCTCATTAATAGTTCCTGTGGCTTTGGTTCTGGATGAAGAATGGCACCCTTTCGAGGAAACAATTTCAACCCAATAACTTGTCGTTGCATCAAATGTAGGTGAATAGGTCGCATCGGAGGATTTTAAAGTGCCTCCCGAAGAAGCCGAATACCATTGAAAAGTAAATGTATTATTAGTATGGCTTGCTGAAAGGTTTACTTTTCCTGATCCGCATCGGGAATCGCCTGTTACAGTCAGTCCCGTTGTTGATGGTAATTCATTGACTTGTAGTGACCTTGTATCGGAGTTTGTACAGCCGTGTGAATTGGTATATGTATATTTTACAGAATAGCTTCCGGGAGTAATGGCGCTCACATTTATTTGGCCAGTGGCATTATTAATGGCATTATTAACTTCTGTAGTTCCGCTACTCCATGAACCGCCACCAGGGCTTACATCAGAGGTATTTAAAGAAACATTTCCAACGTCTGCACATTTTTCAATATCTCCTCCAGCCTCCACAGAAGGCAAGGAATAAACCGTTATTGTTTTAGGTGCTGTAAGTACACATCCATCCTGGTTTTTAGTATAAGTGACGGTATGAGGCCCTGCCCCCGCTGCGCTGATATCAAATACATTATCAGTCACGAATGATCCTGAAAAGCTTCCTCCTGCCGGAGTAAATCCTCCTTCGACTATCAAATCAATATTATTATCATTAAGACAAGGTGTTAAATCAGAGCCTGCATTGATTGTAAATGTATTAGCTACTTTAGCTGTTGAGGGTGCTGAAGATGTGCAACCATTATCATTTGTAAAAGTAAATGTTAAAGCGTGAGTTCCGGTACCTGCATTTGCAGGATTAAATTCATTGCCGGTTACTCCGGTGCCGGAGAAATAAAAGGCTCCTCCACTTTTTGGAGAAGCATAATTTCGTAAATCTACATTGGGAGCATTTACACACATATCAGGAAGCTTGTTGAATGTCAGGGCAGTCTTGGCATTAACGATTATATTTAAATTATAGTTAAAGGTTCCGTTTCCATAAGTCTTCGTGGCAGTTACAGTATGAGTCCCCGGGCCAGCAGTGGTAACTTTAAAAGAATTTCCACTAATACATGATCCGCAGGATGCTGAATAGCTTACCCCGCCCACACTCATATAATCATTGAGATTTATATCCGAAGATCCCTCACATTTGGTTAAAGAACCGACCGTCCAGTGCATATCCTCTACGGTCACCGTAAAGGATGCGTCTTCGATCCATGCGCTGTTACTCGTTGTACAAACGCTGTTTATATATGTTTTTATAACATGCCGGTGGACTTCTTTTATCGTAAAAGTGCCCGTAGCTGTAGGGTTGAAATTAATTGCAGAACCGGTGGAATAACTCAGGCTGCAGTTTGATAATTCAGCAATATATAAATATGAATTGCCTGAACAACTATACCCGTACTCATACCAGTCTGTATTGCATGGTTGGGTAAAGCAATCATATCCTCCGCCCGGACACTCTGCCCCCAGATCACCGAAGTATTTAGTACCTCCTGATTTCTGGAGGGTGGTATTTGAATTTCTTTGACCAATAGCATTGAATGCAAAGGTCATTAAAATGAATAATGACAGGATTCTTTTCATAGTGGATGATTGTTAAAAAATATATTTCAAACCGATGGTTCCGTAAAAACGTTGTTTCCCGATATCTGAATTAAAAATATATCGTAGGATTCCGTCCCCTATTAACACAAACCGGTTGGATAGAAAGTATTCAATTTCTCCTCCGCACATCAAACCATAGCCGACTGGTTGAATTTTATTTTCTATCACGAATCCTTCCACCGATTCATGAATTACCGCACTCCCGCCGGCAATAACGTTTATAAATATTGATCGTCTCGATATTAATGTCCTGGCGGCTGCAATGTCTGCGGTCAATGCCCACGATTTAAACCTTGGATCATTGATAAATTCATATGTTAACCCGGTTTTGCCGTACCACCGGTTTGAAAAACAATTTGTGTAATAAATACAACCTGCCCAACCCAGGTCGCTTATGCCGGCAGAAAATTCCATACCCTGTATTCCTTTTACATGCCTGAATGAAACAGGGTTACTTTCCTGGGCAAATAAATTTGACGAAAAGCAAGAGCTTACTAATAATTCAATAAATAAAGTAACCTCAATTATTTTAATAACAATATAGTGCCTATTCATATTTAAAAAAATTTGTCTGATCTAAAGTTTCCTGGCTGATAAAATATCTTTGCTGTTCAAGATTAACTCGACTTTCCTTTCGCCTTGGTTTCCCTCCCAGAATTGAATGTATAATTTCTGAGTCTTGCTTAAAGTAAATTTCCGGAAAGCATACTGCTTTTCAACGACCTGGTTATTTTCAATCGTGTTTTTATTCTCATTGAAAATGTATAAAGGAGTCAACTGCTCTTCCTGGCGAGTGCGTTTTTTATTTCCACGTTTACCTTTGTCTCCCCGGAAGAAACCGACAAACCCTATGGTATATGGAATATTCCCCTGGTTTTTAATATAGATCCTGAAAATCAGGTAATCGCTTTTAATATAAATCCCGCCGACATAAAAGAGCATTTTCTGCGATACCTGACCAATATTGGTTATACCGTTATCCAGGCCATGAATGTAATTGCAAACACTTTTTAGCTCATTAAAGACTGATGAGGTATCGGTCTGTATTTTTTCATTTTTTTTCTCATCTTTCTCAAGCGTGCTCTTAGTAATAGAAGCTTTATCCGGTGATATTTTGATCAAAAGAATTTGCGGATTAGGATCATATTTTAATATGAAATTGTAATAAGCACGCTCGGTTTCTACAAAAAGGTTGGTGGTTTCAAAATTTTCAACTCCGGCGGCAAGCTTTATCCTTTCAGGGCTTTGGGATGTGTTTTCAACAAGGACATCCCACACCTGCTGCCCGTTTTCCATTCTGACTCCTAACCCCATATCCCATTTTTTGACTGCTGATGAAAAAATCAAATTGACCGAAGTATTATATCCAACCCGTATCGTATCATATTGCTGGCTGTAGCCGCGGATACTTGGTATTGTAATAAATAAAAAGACAGGTAT
>JBJKSY010000206.1:0-3693 GCA_046703645.1 Cyclobacteriaceae bacterium | reverse complement strand
TAAAAAAGATAAAGTGTAATATGATGGAAACAATGGAAGCAGTTGCCAAATTAAAAAATGTGCCAAGTTCTCCTAGAAAAATGAGATTGGTAGCTGACATGATCCGTGGCCAGAAGGTTAATCATGCTCTGAATTTATTAAAGTATCAGCCAAATTACGGCGCCGGGAAACTTGAGAAATTGCTGTTATCTGCCATCGCCAACTGGCAAAATAAATATGAAGACCAGAAAATAGAAGAGGCTGATCTTTTTGTGAAGGAAATTTTTGTGGATAGCGGCCGTATGCTGAAAAGAGTGAGGCCTGCTCCACAGGGCCGGGCTTACAGGGTCAGGAAAAGATCTAACCATGTAACGCTGGTAGTCGCAAGCCCGGTGATTCAGGAAGAAGAGAAACCTGAAGAAACCAAACCGAAGAAAACTAAGAAAAAGAGTAAAGAATAAATTCTGATACATGGGACAAAAAGTAAATCCGAATGGGTTAAGGCTGGGTATCATCCGGGGATGGGATTCCAACTGGTATGGTGGGAAGACTTTTTCCTCCAAGCTGATTGAGGATCAGAATATCCGGAATTATGTACTTGCCAGGATACCCTAAGGAGGTATATCCAAGATCGTAATTGAAAGAACATTGAAACGTATAACCCTGACCATACACACCGCAAGACCGGGCGTGGTAATTGGTAAAGGCGGTACGGAAGTCGATAAAATCAAGGAAGAGCTCAAAAAAATAACGGGCAAGGATGTTCAGATCAATATATTTGAAATTAAACGCCCGGAACTGGATGCAAGACTCGTCGGTGAATCGATAGCACAACAGTTACAGGCAAGAATATCCTACAGGAGAGCCATGAAACAGGCAATCGCATCAGCTATTCGTGTAGGAGCCCAGGGAATAAAAGTTAAAGTATCAGGCAGATTGGGTGGTGCGGAAATGGCCAGGAGGGAACAGTATAAAGAAGGCCGGATTCCTTTACATACCCTGAGGGCGGACATTGATTACGCAATTTCAGAAGCCCAGACAGTTTATGGTAAAATCGGCATAAAAGTCTGGATTTTCAAAGGCGAAGTATTCGGCAAGAGGGATTTATCACCGAATATTGGCCTGACTCCGGCCGAAGGTGGCAGGAAACGCAAGTCTGACGGGCCGAGAAGAAGGAGAAGATGATTAAATAAGGATGAATCATGTTACAGCCAAAGAGAACTAAATACAGGAAAACACAAAAAGGGAAGATGAAAGGTCTTGCAACACGGGGTCAGGAGATCTCGTTCGGGACTTTTGCCATCAAATCCCTTGAAATGGGATTCATCACCGCACGCCAGTTGGAAGCAGCCCGTATTGCTATTACCAGGGCTATGAAAAGGGAAGGGCAGGTATGGATCAGGATATTCCCGGATAAACCCATGACCAAAAAGCCTGCTGAAGTCAGGATGGGTAAAGGAAAAGGAGCCCCGGAATTCTGGGTTGCCTGCGTAAAGCCGGGGACTATCTTATTCGAATCAGCCGGGGTTAAGGCCGCAGAGGCTAAAGAGGCATTAAGATTGGCAGCCCAGAAACTGCCGCTGAAGACTCAGTTTGTTGTTCGCAGGGATTATACAGAATAGACCATGAAAAACTCGGAATTACGTTCTTTAACTCTTGAGGAATTAAAACGCAGGCTCGTTGCGGAAAAGGAAGGGCTTGTTAAGCTGCGTTTTGCCCATGCTATATCACCTATCGAAAATCCCATGAAAATAGGTGAAGCCAGAAGGTTAATCGCAAGGATATATACTGTTATCCATGAAAAGGAACAAACGGAATTACAAAAATAAAGTCCATGGAAAGGAATTTAAGGAAAGAGCGTGTTGGTAAAGTGATCAGCAACAAGATGAAAAAAACAATTACTGTTGCTGTTCATCGCCGGTTCAAACACCCGATATATGGCAAATTTATTGCCAGGACCAGCACTTTTGCCGCCCATGATGAAAAGAATGAGTGTAACATAGGAGATACAGTAAAGATCATGGAAACACGGCCTTTGAGCAAGACCAAAAGGTGGAGATTAGTTGAAATCGTTGAAAGAGCTAAATAGTCATGATACAGCAAGAATCAAGGTTGAATGTGGCTGACAACAGCGGTGCCAAGGAGGTACTGGTTATCAGGGTCCTGGGTGGAAGCGGAAGACGGTATGCGTCCATAGGCGATAAAGTGATTGTAACGGTAAAATCGGCCCTTTCAACAAGCCAGATTAAAAAAGGAACTGTTTCAAAAGCTGTCATTGTAAGGACCAAGAATGCTGTGAGAAGAAAAGACGGTTCATATATTCGGTTTGAAGATAATGCCGTGGTATTGCTGAATCCTACAGATGAACCCCGTGGAACCAGGATTTTTGGTCCCGTGGCAAGGGAATTGAGGGAAAAACAATTCATGAAAATAGTGTCATTGGCACCGGAAGTAATATAATCAGATTATGGCAAAGAAATTTCATGTGCGAAAAGGCGATTTGGTTCTGGTGATTGCCGGCAATTCCAGGGGTAAAAAGGGCAGGGTCCTTGAAGTGATTCATTCCAAGAACAAGGCTCTTGTGGAAGGGATTAACATGGTTACAAAACACCTGAAACCTTCAGCCACAAATCCCAATGGAGGAATTGAAAAACGGGAATCACCGGTCCACCTTAGCAATCTCAAAGTTGTAGATCCGGGTACCGGTGAAGCCACAAGAATTGGAAGAAAGCCCAATGATAAGGGCAAACTTCAGAGATATTCAAAAAAAACTGGAGATTTTATAAAAAATGCATAAGCCGAGGTTAAAAGAAAAATACCGCAAAGAGGTAGTGCCCGCATTGATCGAGAAATTTAAATACAGCTCCATCATGCAGGTGCCAAAAATCGAGAAAGTTGTCATCAACAGGGGAATTGGTGCGGCTTCTGCCGATAAAAAACTGGTGGATGCAGGCGTTGATGAACTTACCATGATCACCGGGCAGAAAGCTGTCGCAACAAAAGCTAAGAAGTCCGTATCGAATTTTAAATTAAGAGAAGGAATGCCGATCGGTGCCAAAGTAACCCTGAGGGGCGATATCATGTTTGAATTTATCGACCGGCTCATCTCAGTAGCTCTTCCCCGCGTACGTGACTTTCGCGGGATCAACGAAAAAGGTTTCGATGGCAGGGGTAATTATACGCTCGGGATCAAAGAACAGATCATTTTCCCGGAAATAAGTATTGAAAAAATATCCAGAATTTCGGGAATGGATATCACCTTCGTAACCTCGGCAAAATCCGATGAGGAGAGCTACGAGATGTTGAAATCCATGGGTTTACCTTTTAGAAAATAATACTTTATGGCAAAGAATTCAATAAAAGCAAGAGAACTTAAAAGGGAGCGCCTGGTTGCCAGATATGCCGCTAAAAGAAAGGCATTGAAGGAAGCCGGTGAATGGGAGGCCCTCGACAGGTTACCAAGGAATGCTTCACCGGTACGTTTGCATAACCGGTGCAAGCTCAGTGGCCGGCCCCGGGGCTTTATCAGGAAATTCGGAATATCCAGGATCGCATTCAGGGATATGGCTTCCCAGGGTAAAATCCCCGGAATTACCAAATCGAGCTGGTAAAATGTGTTATTAAGTAATATATAAATTAACTTTGCAGCCTTTTTGAGCAGAAATTTATGGATCCTATTTCAGATTATTTAACGAAAATAAGGAACGCTATCAA
>JBJKSY010000205.1:0-23394 GCA_046703645.1 Cyclobacteriaceae bacterium | reverse complement strand
TAGCCCAGGCTGAGATTACAGGGACATGGGTTTTTGCAATTACCTGTTCTATTAGGTGGGTATTGCGTCCGCCTGTACTTGCTATAATACCGCTTACACTATCAGTAAAACACAAATTCACAGCCTGCTTTGAGCCCATTCCCCAGGGACCGTCACAGGAACGAACAATGAGAAAGAATGGATTTCCATGGTAACCTCCCGATTTATTAGCCTCTTCAATTGCAAGTTCTGTTCCATGCCAGGCTGAACGGGAGGCTTCATCGTGCTCAGGATGATCTGAAACCAGCAACCCGATCTTTATTGTATTTTCCCGTAAGGTATCTTTATTATAGGGAGTTATCAGATTTACATTTTGCAGGTCAACCGCTCCCGGGGCTTCGGATATTGTCTTTCCCGTTAAATTCTCATTCTTTCTACCGGAAGACCCGCATGAGACCTGGATAAGTGTCATTATGGCAATAGTTCCGGTTAATATCAGTTCCTGAGATCTATTCATTTATTCAGAATATCATTTTTATCATAGGGTAAAAATAAAACAAAAAACCCCTGCCGAAGAGGTTAAATCAGGGGTTTTCGTATATCCAATTAACTATTATTCTTATTTAATTTATCCGTGCTTCAGGCATAACAGGGTTCCGGCAAGGTCATTTCTTTTCCCAATGCAGGGGCCAGGACAGCCAGTTCTCTCATAAGGACTGCAAACTGTTCCGGTGTAAGAGATTGGTTTCCATCACTCAAAGCTATTTCCGGTTTATAATGCACTTCCACCATCAATCCGTCGGCTCCCACTGCGAGGGCTGCCTTTGCAAGAGCGGGCACCATCCATGCACATCCTGTTCCATGGCTTGGGTCGACGATCACCGGAAGATGGCTCATTCTTTTCAGCATGGGAACTGCATTCAGATCCATGGTATTTCTGTATGCAGTTTCAAAGGTCCTGATGCCTCTTTCGCAAAGGATCACCTTTTCATTGCCCTCTTTCAAAATATACTCGGCCGCCATCAGGAATTCCTCCAGGGTTGAACTCATCCCCCGTTTCAATAAAACAGGTTTTCGCGATTTTCCTGCCTCTTTCAAAAGGGGAAAATTCTGCATGTTCCTGGAACCAATCTGTAATATGTCGGCATATTTCATCACGATTTCCATCTGACGGGTATCCATCACCTCGGTAACTACCGGCAATCCGGTACGTTCCCTGGCAGTCCCCAATAATTTTAATCCTTCTTCTTCAAGACCCTGGAAAGAGTAAGGAGAAGTACGGGGTTTAAAGGCACCACCTCTCAGTACCTTGGCGCCATATTTTGCGACTTCATGAGCGGTTGATAAAAGCTGTATTTCATTTTCAACAGAACATGGGCCGGCCATCATGATGAATTCATTGCCACCGATCTTTATACCGCCGACATCTATAACAGTAACTTCTTTCTTCGCCTGATGTCCGGCAAGCTTTAATCCCGGATCATAATGAATATTATTTATATCGTTCTCCATCTGATCTATGTTTATCGGTTCATAATATCACTGACGAACGTGATAAACGGCAGGTGTAAATTCGAACTTGCCGTTGTGAACTACAGCCATGAAAATCGGCCTTATATTCGCACCGGTCGGGTTTATATAAAAGCCTCCGGTAACACCCTGATAGTTCCGGTAAGTATTCATATCGAGCAATACATCACGGATCTTTGCACGGTTGAGGCCGGCTGTCCTGATAGCATAGACAAGCATATTCGCCCCGTCATACGCAAAAGCTGCAAAAACATCAGGCTCAATTCCGAAACGTTTAAAATAATCCGTTTTGAATTGCAGGTACCTGGGATCTTTTGAATCAGGATTGTATTGACAGGTGGTCACGATCCCCTCAGCATCCTTGCCTGCGATTTTCAGGAATTCCGGATTCACGGCGCGATCTGAGGTAATAATAGGCTGTTTGAGACCCATGGCACGCATCTGTTTTACAATATGGGCCATATCCCCTGGATTGCCCCAGATAACCACTGCATCGGGATTCTGGTTTTTGATGACATTCAACTGGGAAGTGAAAACCGTATCGCCATCAGTAAAACGCAATTCATCGATCATCGGAGATCCTATCCTGTCGGCATCGTTTTTCAATTCAAGGGTTCCCACACGGCCATATCTTGCATTGGTTCTGAACAGAGCCACATGTTTATACCCCTTTTCATTAAATAAATAACTTATCAATTGATAAACGCTCTGCCTGTCGTCGGGGATAACGCGGAGCAGCCAGGGAATACGTGTTTCTGTAAGGGTCGGATCAGGGTCAGCGGTATTGACGATAGGTATTTCAAGTTTCAGGGCAACCCTTAAGGCAACATGCGTGACGATATCATCAATGGATCCCATGAAAGCCCAGACATGTTCATCGTCCATTTTCACCACGGTGTTGGCTGCAGCGCCCCAAAGTCCCACATCATTATGAACCATCAGTTCAAAAGGAATGCCCTTATACCCCCCGTCGGCATTGGCCTGTTCCAGGGCCAGATTCACACCGTTCAGCATCTGTTTGCCATAATCCACAAGAATTGATCCTTCCAGCGGTCCGAGGAATCCTATCCTGACCGAATCGACATGTTTCGGCACCGGTTCATCCCTTCCGGGGCCAAGATAGGGATACGGGGTGTCAAAGAAATTCAGGTAAGGTTTTTTGTAATTATGGAACGGCATCAACTCGTCAGGAGTATTCGAATAATTATTGTTGTAATTCTGTGCAAAGGATATCCCAGGTATGAGTATAGCCATGGAAATTGCACATATCAATAAATTGTAAAGTCGTTTCATGGTTAAATTTTAGGTCTCGTTGGACTAATGGCAATAGCTTCAATTTCAACCAGGAGGGTTTCCCAGCACAGGCGTGCCTGGATACCCGTACTGGCCGGGAGGGGATCAAGCCCCATCCAGGAGAAGAAGGATGTACGGATCTCATTGAAATCCTTATAGTCCCTTTCAATATCCCGGAGGTAATTGGTTGTTCGAACCACATCATGCCAGGTCATATTTTCAGCATTCAAAAGTTGCGTAATATTCCGGTAAGTTCTCCAGGTCTGGGCCCGGAAATCCCCGATATGAACGGCCTTTCCTTCCTCACTGACTGAGGCAGTACCTGAGATCAGCAATACGGTAAAGCCGCCGATATCCAGTCTCAGTCCACGGGAAAAGGAGGAAGGTCTTTTATAATTATAGGCTTCGTTAAGTACTTCCGGTGCGTGAATAGCCTTTTTAATAATTGGCGGTACTTCTTCGTGTTCTTCCGGTAGCGTAAATGGCAAGATCAGTTCTTCATCCGACAATATCCCGAGTTTTACAAGCTCTTCACGTTCTCCATCTGATAATTTCGTGATGTCGAACAGCATTTTTTCAGTATCTAACATTGTATTCATAGTTTTAATTTTTTACAGTATAGGTTTCTGGGCAGTTGATCCGTTATCGATATAGCCGTGGCTAAGGCCGTAAGAGGTAGCCACCCATATCTCATTTCCTTTGAAATCAATCCCCCACACAAAATTGTTACTCAGCGATGTGGGTGATTTTAACCGGGTCACTTTATCTCCTTTGGTTATGATCACTTCACCTCCTGCCGTATCTTTATTCCTGCGGTAAGTCACCCAAGTGGTTCCGTTGAAGCTGCTCAGCCCGTCATCGGTGCAAACCCAGGCAACATCACCGTTAGCCCGGATCCAGTTACAGAAATTACTGGCCAGGCCGCTGTTCTCTTTAAAATATCCCTTCCATTGGGTGCCATTGTAGCTGTTCATGCCAAAATAGGTGCAAACCCATAAAATGCCGTTGGATAAATGTGAGGCAGTGACTATGTCGTGTACAAGACCGTCATTGGGATAAAGATCCATCTGCATTTCACCGTCTGGATCTGTATAGTCCCTGAATTTTTTTGTCGCGGTATTATATTGAATAACACCTCCACCCCAGGCGGAAATATATAATATATCCTTCTTTGCATATACGGAGTATGTCCAGGGTTCATGCATGGGAGCATTCTGTTCGGTAAAGATCTGCCATTCGTTGGTATAGGTATTCAGGCATCCTGCTCCTCCACCTGTTGCAACCCAAACGTACTGTTCATTACAATTTACACTATAAACCAGGTCATTGGGCATTCCGCTGTTGAATTGATTATAAGTTGTAAACTCACCGGCTGAATATTTATCCAGGCCGGAAAGCGTTCCGATCCAGAGATCTCCCGTCACAGGACTGACATCGAGGGATATCACCCCATGATGCGACAATCCATCCTTTGTGGTAAACACTTTAAATTGTCCATCCTTGTATAATACAAGACCTTCTTCCGTTCCTATCCAGACTTTATCGCCATCCACCTTCACGCAGGTTACCCTATTGGTGGGAAGACCGTCTTTCATTGTAAAGTTTTCCCAGCGGCTTACAACAGGAACTTCCTGTATGTCTTTCGGATCCTTTAGTCCGATACCTGCTCCAGCCTGCTGTACATACTGGGCGGTATCAGCCGGAGAAGGTTGTGATTTTGATTTCTCCGCTTTTTTAAACCCAAAAGATATTGTTCCAATTGCCGCGATCACAATGACCAGTATCCATATTGAATATTTATTTGTATTTATTTTCATAATGATCCTAGTTTAGTGGTTTCATCTATTTGAGCAGGCTCGCCTAAAGATTTCAGGTATTCAATCAATTCGTTGAGCTGCATTTTGGAAAGGTCGTTCACATAACCGTGTTTGTTATTCCCGCCATAAATTGTCCAGATCTCTTCCAGCGTCTTAGCCCGTCCGTCATGGAGATAGGGAGATGATTCATAGACATTATTAAGTGAAGGCGTATCGAACAAGGATGGGCTGTCGGTATCGGATAATGATCCGACATTTTCGAGTTTGCGGTTCGTGAATTTGTCACCGGAATGACAGGTATAGCACCTATCGATTGGCGGAATTAATTTTCCGTCATTTGCCCGGGTCCTGAAAAATATTTCCCTGCCCTTTTCCTGCGCGTCTGTCAATTTCCCGTCAGGAAGTGCATAAGGGTTCGGCGGGTTCTCGATATTCCTGAAAATATATGCGACTAACTGGTCGAGATTATCGCCGCTGAATCCCTCCGTCCGGGTTACGAACATGGAAAACCTCATCCCGCATTGCATATATACGCTGACGTTATGACCATTCCATTTGTATGGAGAAGTGCCGTTCAGTTTACACAGGGACTGGGTATTGGTCAGGTTCCTGGCCATTCCGCCGCCGGCCATGTCATAAGTGAGGCCGTCCTCGGTACCATCGGGATGACATGATGAACAACTGTACTGATTCTGGAAAGTATGCCCGGCATTGTAGAAGTAACGTTCCCCTTTGCGTACAAAGGTGATCCTTTTCGGGCCTCCCAGGTCAATTGAATCCACTACGTCCAACTTATCCGTATTGATGACAGCCACCCGGTCTGAAAATCGTTCGGCAACATATAAATTTTTTCCGTCCGGAGATAAAGCCATACCTTTCGGATTCCATCCAACCGTAATTCTTTTAATAATATATTTACCACTTAATCCCAGATCATTTGCATAGTCAGCGATTTTCTCGGGAGTTGCCTCATCGACCAGTTTCCTGATTTCGTTCAAGTCAACGACTGAGACCACATTTACGCCTGCACTGGTTACAAATGCTTTTGTCCCGTCTTTGGAGACCCGGATGTCGAAAGGATCAGGGTAATAGGAATCCGGTGCATCGAGCAGGAATTCAATAACCCGTCCCTTACCCCCGGTTTCAATTACGCCGAAACCATGGTCCATCATCCAGCCATTCTCCAGTTCGGCAGCAGGCACCAGGTTCTTCGGGCGAATCAGCGTACATAATGCAAGATCGCCGCCGGGAGTGAAAGTAACATTTTCGAGAAGGTGTGCATTATTTAAAAGTTTCCGTTCTGCCACCTCCTGACTCTCAGTGCTGACAACCGTTACTTCAGTTTTAATTGCTGTACGGTACGGTACATCGTTGGTTTTCCGGCAACTGACATAAACCCATTTCCCGTCGGGTGAAACTGACAATCCAACCGGGTGACCGCCGGTATGCAGTCTCTTCAATTCTTTTCCGGTTGTCAGGTCAATGATTGACATATTATCGGAATAGGTATTGGCGACATAAAGTGTTTTTTCATCCTTCGAAAGCCCTATTCCTGCCGGGCCCCATCCTGTACCCAGGTTCCTGATAACCTTGAAGTCGGACATATCGATCACTGAAACGGTATTCGACCACTGGTTACTGACATAAGCCAGATTCCCTTCACGGTTCAGGATCACTGTTTGCGGTTTTTTACCAACCGGGATCTTTTTTATCACCTTATGATTTTTCAGATCTACCACAACTACCATATTACCTTCCTGGGCTGCCGCCAGAAGTTCCTTGTCGTCTGGTGTGATTGCCACCTTTATCGGCGAGAGGTAATTTTCATTCAACAACTTCGAGAGCAACCCGGTTTTTTGCGGATAGACATGGCAATTAATGCAATTGGGAGCATGCGGTACGCCGCCGATATAATATAGTGCATGTTTACGGCCCCACAGGTCAAGAACGATAAAAGCCGTCGCCAGAAAGACTACCAGGGAGCTTGTTATGATTATTTTCTTTTTCATGGATTCACCTCACTTTTTTTCAGAGCTCTTGTTGTCGGCAACAGCCTGTGAAGAATTATTCACCAAAACATCCACCGGCATATTTTTGATGGCGAGAGCCACCCTGTTCTCCGGAGCCAGTTCACGATTTTCATGACATCCGATACATCCCCTTCTTTCATTGGGACGCATCCAGATCCAATCGGAGGGTCCGCGAAGGATCCGGCCTTCGCTGTTAACTGTTTCGAAACGGACAGGTATATCGGACGATATGTTCACATAAAACGAGCCATCCTCTGCGACCGGGATTTCCTTTATAAGACCATTCAATCCCAGTATCCTGACCGACTTTGCTTTCTGATCCGGTCCGCTGGAAGCATTTACAGGCAGGGTAGAGTAATCGGAGTTCATGCACATCAGAAGTCCCGAATGTTTATCCTTGCTGAGTTCCGTCGGAAGATCCTTGGGCCTCTGATGATCTGTTATAACCACCGGCTCTATGCAATTAAAATCCTTATCGGAAAAAATGAGAGTACCCATTTTTTCTTCCTGTGGATTATACTCATAGATTCCATAGGTGCGGGAATCCGAATTCCGGTATGAGACCAGTAAACTGTTGTCAGCTTCCGGACAGACCGAATAAAAGCTGCCGTCTACCTTATCGGAAATTACTGATCGGGAACTCAGCGGCCGGCTGGATTTCAGGGAAATCAGCTTCCCGTCTTCCATACCGGGACCTCCGGATTCCACGAATATGACATGGCCATCCGGCGTCTCATGAATTTTGCCGTTCAGCCAGGTTCCGGCCTGTCCTCTGTAATACAATTCCGCCTTGGTTCCGTCCGGGCGTATAACCATGTATTCGGGATCTTCCCTTTCGGGGAACAATTGCCAGGTAATCATGACCACCCTGCCGTCCTGCAGCATGGAGGAAGCAAAATCGGCATTAGGATGATAAGTGATGGGGCTCAGGCAACAGCCATCGGCTCCGCATGTATACATTGTACTGCCCGATTTGAAATTGATATCTGATTTAAGACTGCTGAATATGATTTTCCCGTCAGCGAGATAGGCAGGATCAGTACAATCCTTGTCCATTTTAATGACCTGCCTGGCATCATTTTTCCCCAGGGTCATTTCATAGATCTGCCAGAGATCGCCCTGGTTTTTCTGTCCTGCAAAAAGCATTTTTTTACCGTCAAATGATACTTCCGGGGAGCGGGCTGCATAGAAATCTTTTGTCAGCACTTTGGCGATCATTCCCGGTTTTGCCGGATTTACCGCCACAATCCTGGACTTACCTACAAACCTCCAGTTTCCGCCGGTGATGGCATCAACCTTTACCGGTGCCGGCGTCACCTGGGTAAACAGGATCCATCCTTTCATGGAATTCCCGCCGCAACCCATCAGCATTATTCCGGAAACAGCGATGATCAGGGCAATCCTAAAGTATCTTATGTAAATTTTTCTCATCTCTTCAATGTTAGGATTCCTTTATTTTTAAAATCTGGTTCACAGCTACATTCTCGAGTACCTGTGATTTTCCGTCAGGCCATTTAATCTCGATCCGGTCGATCTTGTTCGCCTTGCCCAGCCCGAAATGGAGCCGCGGATCATTCTGGGAAAGATAACCGCTTGCGCTTTGCTTATCCTGATATTGTGTTTTCCCGCCGGCGGTAACCATTACTTTTGCTCCTATTCCATCCCTGTTGCAATGGGTGCCTTCAAGGTTTAGCAAAATCCAATTGTCCCTGTTACCTCCGTCATTTCTCAGAAGAACTCCTTTTGAGTTAAGGTTCACAATATAAATATCCAAATCGCCGTCGTTATCGTAATCACCGAAACAGGCACCTCTTCCCACATATTCTTTGGAGAAATAATCACCATGTTTCAGCGAGACATCCGTGAAATTGCCCGAACCGTCATTTTCAAATAACTGGTCCTCCTGGCCATATTCATGCTGGAGTTCACCATTTACCTTGAACAAGTCAAGATCTCCGTCATTATCGTAATCTAAAAAAGAAGATGCCCATCCGACATATTGCCCGGTGTATTGTGCAATTCCCGATTTATTCGACATGTCCTCGAATATCCCGTCCCCTTTATTAAGGTAAAGTGAACAGTAACGGTTATCGGAAACGAAAATATCGAGAAGCCCGTCTTCGTTATAGTCCGCGAAGCAAACGGCCATGCTTATGGTTGCATCTCCCATTTCGTTGGCTGCCACGCCGGCCATTTCGGCAACATTCTTGAATCCCTTGCCTCCCTCATTATGATAGAGGTAATTTTCCATATGGTCGTTGGAAACATAAATGTCGGGGTAGCCGTCATTGTCGTAATCGGCGGCAGCAACACCCATTGCACGTCCGTTCGGCTGGAAGACACCCATTTTTTGGGTCACGTCCTCAAAAGTTCCGTTCCCCAGATTATGGTAAAGGCGGTCGGACTCACCGGAGTAAGCCAGCGGCCCGGGGAATCCATCGGGTGCGTAATAGTACTTATAGTTAATGTCGAACTTTATATAATTGCCGACATACAAGTCGAGATAACCGTCATTATCATAATCAAACCAGACAGCCCCGATAGAACATTCATTTCCCCCGACACGGGCTTTCTTTGTAACATCGGTAAATGTACCGTTCCCATTATTATGATAAAGGATATTGGCTCCGAAGTCGGTAACATAGATATCCGGGTAACCGTCATTATCGTAATCACCAACCGAAACGCCCATACTGTAAGCATCGGTATTGATCCCGGCTTTTTCGGTGACATCCTCAAAGGATCCATTGCCCAGGTTCCGGTATAACCGGTTATGGGGATGTCCCTCTGCCTTAGGGTCCTTATTTACCCTCGGATCATACTGGCCGGTAGTCATGAAAAGGTCCATGTACCCGTCCTTATCATAATCCAGGAAGGCAGCCCCTCCGCCATCAGACTCCACCAGGTTATCCAATTTATCATCCCCGAAGGAGTGTTTGAAATCGATTCCGGCAGCCTCCGTGATATCCTTAAAATAAATTCCACCATCGGCCGGGATATACGATTTTAATTCTTCTGAGGAAGCGACAGTCTTTTGTTCCGATTTACGGGACTGACAACTGCCTACAAGAACAACCGTAATTAATAATATCCATAAATTTCGCCACGCATCAAAGCCCGCGCGGCATTCGCCCACGTTCATCATTGATTAAAATTTTTATAAAAAATGCCTAACAAAAAAACTGAGGAGAGAGGTCAGGCTTTGGGCGGTGGGGTAAGAGAATCGATGTAAGGTGAAGGAATATCCAATTGTATAAAAATGGGATATATCCTGACTATGGATTCTTTTACGGGAAGGAAAAGATCAAGATAATTGGGGAGATAATTTTTCTCAAAACTTTCCCATACCGAATTGCTCTTGCTGTTGGAAGGTTTTTGCGTCAAAGTACTTAACCAGTCCCGAAGAGAATTCTTCATGCGTTTTCCCGTCTTGTCATTTATATATACTATATGAAGAGTATCCTTGGCGTATCGTTGCTGGAGCACCCTGTATACCTTGCCATTCATTTCAAAGGATTCAAGTACCGGCAGGAAATTTTTCTGGTCAGCCTGGTATGGAAAAGTTATCGGAATGGATTTTGTGATGAGAATTCCCGGATCAAGCTCATTGTATTCAACTTTTTCCTTCCAGGAATTGTCATACTGTATGTTGAACGTGAGGTAAAACAGATAATAACCTGCGTTATATATCAGGAACAAAATCAGGAGATATATAGAAAAAAATTTCCTCATTTATTTCTCCGACCTGATCGCTAAATAACTATAAAGCTGAATCAAATCTCCAATTAAAAATTACCAAACACGGATCTCTTTAAAAATTATCCTTAAATAATCCGATGATTAAAGTCACTCCAAATTACGGTTTTTTTAAAGAAAACAAAAAAATGAAGGCGTTTTTGGAAATATCAATCCTGGCAACACAAGTGCTTTGAATTTTTATCAAAAAAATCATGATAAATATCATGTTTTTAATGATTCATTTTGGAATTTTATGGCTTTAAAGAAGTATAACTTAAATTGTTTAACTATTTACAGGTTAACTTTTTTTCGGTTCACGGAATAATTATTTTTTAAGAACATAACATATAATAACCCGTTAAGCATCATGAAACCAATCGTAAGGATCCCGGGAATAATCCTGATTTACGGCAGGCTCTCCTTCCTGTGTTTTTTCTTAATGCTTTCCCTGCATTCCAACGCCCAGGAAAAAGTCAGGAAATTTACCAATATCGATTTCAATAAAGTTGCACCGGAAAAAACCGGCGAATACCTCAGGCTGGAAGGCGACATCTGGAAGCCCATTCAACAGGAACATATACGGCAGGGAGGACTTTCCGGATGGAATGTCTTCAGGGTCTGGTTTACCGGCACTGCATCGGAATATAACTATGCAGTAATGGAACTCTATAATAAATATGAGGACATGGCATTTGTTTATAGTGATGATATAATTACCAGGGTCCACCCGGGGATCAATGAGGAGAAACTTATGGATGATACCTACCAGGCCCGGCAGATAGCTAAGGCTCAATCAGCCGTCAGGATCTCCATGCTTAGGCCATCATCTTCCAAACCTCCCTCAAAATATGTCAGGGTAATTTACCTTACCATCAAGACCAGCAATGAAGCTCTCTTTGAAAAAAATATTCTCGAGTCAGCGATACCCGCACTCCATGACCGGATGATAAATAATTTTAACCAGGGATGGGATTTATTCAAGGTCGTGGAGCCCGGGGGTGACAGTGTGCCATTTCAATATGTTTCACTGGAATACATTGACTCCATGGATCTGATTGTTAAGCCGGGAGGGGCCGATGCCTCGCAAGGCATGGAACCAGCAAAAATTTACAGGACGGAACTTTGGGAAAGGATATATAACCTTGGAGAGTATTAAGAATGACAGATTCTCTGAGAAAACCTGTTCAGAAGAAAATTTTTCTGGTCATTTAAAAATTTAATCCTTCCGACAGATAATAATACACCTCATTGGTCCTCATTTCTTTTTTGAATTCCCGGATATCCGTATTCTTATTGATCAGCAGGAATTCAATTCCGGCCATTTCCGCAAAATCCTCAAGACATTCAGGGTTAACAGCCAGTGTAAATGCAGTATGATGAGCGCCTCCGGCCAGGATCCAGGCTTTGGCAGCCGTTTTCAGGTCAGGCAAAGGTTTCCAGAAGGCCCTTGCTACCGGAAGTTCAGGCATGGGTGGAATTTTTAATGTCTTTACTTCATTGACGATAAGGCGGAACCTGTTCCCCAGGTCGATCAGGGATGCATTTAATCCTATTCCCTCCGGAGCGGTAAAAACAAGCCTTGCGGGATCCGCTTTCCCTCCAATCGATAAAGGATGAATTTCCAGGCTGGGTTTTCCTGAAGATATGCTCGGACAGATTTCAAGCATATGAGCTCCCAGAACGCCCATGGAGCCCTGTTCCAGGTGATAGGTATAGTCTTCCATGAAGGAAGTGCCTCCCTTCAGTCCCGTTGCCATAACTTTTACAGCCCGTACCAATGCCGAGGTTTTCCAATCTCCCTCTGCGCCGAAACCGTATCCTTCTTCCATGAGCCGCTGAACAGCAAGGCCGGGTAACTGGCTAAGTCCGTGAAGGTCTTCAAAGGTGGTCGTAAAAGCTTTGAAATTACCCGCTTCAAGGAATTTTCTAAGGCCGAGCTCAATCCCGGCAGCCTCATTTAAAGTAGTCATTCCCTGCTTATTCCTGAGGATCCCCGGACTGATACGATACCTTGATTTATATATTTTAACAAGTTCCTGAATTTCGGCATTGCGGGTTTTCTCTACCTTATTAACCAGCTCACCTACTCCAAATCCCTGAACTGAAAAACCGAATTTCGCCTGGGCAGCCACCTTATCTCCTTCGGTTACCGCCACATCGCGCATATTATCACCGAACCGCGCTACTTTCAATTGTTGCCAGTCATGCCAGGCCGATGCTGCACGCGTCCACCAGCCGATCTTTTTCAGGACTTCGCTGTCCTGCCAATGTCCCACCACCACCTTCCTTGAAAGCCGGAGCCTTGTACCGATAAATCCGAATTCCCTGTCGCCGTGGGCTGACTGGTTCAAATTCATGAAATCCATATCGATGGATTGCCAGGGAATATCCCGGTTAAATTGTGTATGAAGATGGAGAAAAGGTTTCCGTAACGACTGCAACCCCGCGATCCACATTTTTGCAGGAGAAAATGTGTGCATCCATGCTATCAATCCGATACATTCAGGAGCTGAATTGGCTTCAGTGCATATTTTAGAAATTGAATCAGAAGTGGTGAGTACCGGTTTGAAAACAATTTTTACCGGGATATTCCCGGATCTTTCGAGGGCCCCGGAAATCTTTTTAGAATCTTCATTCACCCGCTTCAATGTTTCCTCTCCGTATAAATGTTGAGAACCGGTAATGAACCATGCCTCGAGGTTTTTCAGTGTTTCCATAAAAAAATAATTATGCGATTAAGTATTATTCTCTAATTTAATTTCCGGGAACCAATAAACAAAAAATGGCTTCAGGAAAGCGGCGGGAAGATTATTTGGTTACACATAGGAATTATCACCTAATTTTGTAATTTGAGCAATTCAACATCAATTTTTTAGCTTATGAAAAAGATTTTTTTATCAATGGCATTTATGGGAGCTTTCCTGTTTACGAAGGCACAGCAAACAATCCCGGATGGATTTGTTTCTCTTTTTAACGGCTCGGATCTTTCCGGCTGGAAGATCCCCGATGGAGATAACGGGCACTGGAAGGTAATCGACGGGGTGATTGATTATGATGCACAAAGTGAAGCCAAAGGAGACAAGAGTCTATGGACGGAAAAAAAATATAAGGATTTCATTCTTTATGTCGATTTCCGGATCAAAGATACCCCATGGAAGAACCCGAACGTTCCTATTATTCTTCCATCAGGACTTCATAAAAAAGATGCCCGGGGAAACGAGATCCATATGATAGTGCCGGATTCCGATTCCGGGATTCTTATGAGGGGCACAGGAACGTTGCAGGCCAATATCTGGTGCTGGCCGATCGGCTGCGGCGAAGTATACGGTTACAGGATGGACGAGAATATGCCTCCGGCCGTAAGAGCATCAGTAACCCCTAAAATGAATGCCGATCACAATATTGGGGAATGGAATACATTTAAGATCACCCTTCAGAAGGATTTTCTTACTGTCGAGCTCAACGGAAAAGTGGTGATCGAGAATGCATACCTGCCCGATCTTCCTTCTGACGGGCCAATAGGATTACAGCATCACGGTGATATGAAAGACGGCCAGTGGGTAAGTCCCCCGGCCCTGGTTCAGTTCAGGAATATTTATATAAAGGAATTGTAGATGAGTTTGTCAGCGTAGGGTTGGCCCGGATAACAGGCAACCCTTTTATTACAAACTTTTCCCTGCCTGCGGGGTACCCTGAAGGGTAGCGTCCTCCATGATAACATCATAAAAGTATCCCGCCCCGAAATCCTTATTGAGGGTTATGGTTCCCTGGAAAACCGCTACATCCCCTACCTTTACCTCGTCCTGTGTGGTAACCGTAAGGTCATATTCACCTTCATCCCTGGTTCCGTCCTGGATATGCACCCAGTTCCTTCCCATGATACCATCATTTATTTTAACTACTTCACCGCGGATGGCAACTTTCCTGCCCACGTAGGAACTTCTGTTTTTGAATAATTCGGCAATGGTAATTCCGCCATCAGCCGGCTTCAGGTTCAGGCCTTCCTGTTCCGGAACCGATTTCTTTCCTCCCCAGGAAGATGAAGAAGCCGGCTGGTCTGCAGTAACAGGTTTATCGGAAAAGTCCTGCACAAGAAATATAAGGGGGAAGGTCCTGTTAAGTTCCTTACTGGGGAAGTTACGCATGACCACACCCTGCGACCAGTAATAGGTATTCCCTTTCTGAACATCGGCTTTATTGATGGCAATCCAGTATTCCTTATCGCCTTCCTTCACCTGGACGTATGTGTAATTTGTCGCCTGCATAACGTCCTGAGCTTCCACCTTATGAATATTGGATGAAAGGCTTTCGTTTTGGGTTTGTTCATTCTTTTTAGCATGGCAGGCGAAAAGTAAAAAAATAAAACCTGCCAGGATAATTACGTAATTTCCTTTAAACATATATTTTTAACTTTAATTGCAAATGTTAACCCGTCTCTCTAATTTATCTTCGTTTTCAAGTGTTTTTTTTGACTTAATTCCCGCCGAATTTAATTAGAGGGATTCATGCGGGAAATTACAACAAACATTTCTCCGATAAAATTAAATCTTATTTTTTCATGATTTTATGACTTTCATCCATAGAATCTATATTATACTGCTGAGCGCGCTGGTCATCATAATTTTTGTTGTGCTTGCCCTGAAGGGATATTCATTCTATATAGTAAGCCTGAATGAAAGATTCTACCAACCTGACTATGCAGTTCTCAAGCCAAGCGGAATATTAGGGCACGGATACGGGATTATCGGTTCCATTTTAATGGTTCTGGGAGTAGTACTTTACAGCACCCGAAAAAGGCTGAGGTCCCTTGCCAGGCTGGGGATCCTAAAATACTGGCTTGAATTCCATATTTTCCTTTGCACCATCGGACCCATATTGATTTTATTTCATACCTCTTTCAAATTCGGCGGGCTCGTGGCAATAAGTTTCTGGAGTATGGTGGCCGTTTTCCTGAGCGGGGTGGCCGGGAGGTTTATCTATATCCAGATACCGCGAAGCATTGAAGGCAACGAATTAAACCTCGGTGAGATCAGGGACATCAGGGATAAAATCGGAAAAAATCTCAGCGAGACCCATGACCTCGATGCAGAAAGTATTGGGATCATAAATGATCTGACAAAGAAAAAAGTTGAGAAATATTACAAGTCCTCTCTTGTAAGATGGTTCAGGAATTTCTCCTATGACAGGAAATCAATAAAAAAAGCAAGGTCCGTTCTCAAAGAAAAAGGAATTCCTGTTTCTGACAGAAAGCATATTATATCGCTCGTAAAACAGGATATTTCCCTGAACAGAAAAATTGAAAGGCTGGCAACCATGCAGAATTTATTTAAATACTGGCATGTTGCTCACCTGCCATTTGCCATGGTCATGCTGATCATTATGGTAATTCATGTCGCTGTTACTATTGTATTCGGATACCGCTGGATATTTTAATATGGAAATTTTCCTTGAAAATATTCTGATCTATTCATTCGTAATCCTGTTATGCGTCCTGGTAGTTTATTTCTATCTGAGAAGACAGAAACGCAAATCGGAACTGGTTGAATCAAAGATCATCAAAGCCAAACAGGAAGGGCTTTACGAACCTGTTTCGCTTCACCCGGTGGTGGATGTTAAAAGCTGCATACAATCCGAAGCCTGTATTGCTGCCTGCCCCGAAAAAGATATCCTCGGGATCAGGAACGGAAAAGCTACAACGATCAATGCCTCCTTATGCATCGGACATGGAGCATGTTTTCTTGCCTGTCCGACTCAGGCCATCAGTTTATGCATAGGTACCGAAAAAAGAGGTATCGATCTTCCGCATGTAGATGAAAATTTTGAATCCAATGTTCCCGGGATCTTCATTGCGGGTGAATTGGGGGGAATGGGACTGATCAAAAATGCAATAGAACAGGGGAAACAGGCAGTTCAGAAGATCAGTGCGAAAAGCATCAAAGGCCACCAGGCACAATACGATCTTGCTATTATAGGGGCAGGACCTGCCGGCATCAGCGCTTCGCTCATGGCAAAAAAAAATAATCTCAATGCGGTGACTTTCGAGCAGGATACGCTGGGTGGCGCCGTATTCACCTACCCAAGGTCCAAAATTGTCATGACTTCGGCAGTAGACCTCCCGCTTTACGGAAAGGTAAAATTCAGCGAAACCGGTAAATCGGAATTGCTTGATCTGTGGAAAAGAGTACTTGGCGAAAATAACGTCATCATCAGGGAAAACTCGAAAGTTGATTCCGTCACCCGTATGAACGGACATTTTCAGGTAACTGTCCAGGGAGGAGAAAATATTACTGCAAAATATATCCTTCTTGCCATCGGAAGACGCGGTACTCCAAGAAAGCTGAATGTGCCGGGAGAAATGAATCAAAAAGTGGCATACAGGCTTCTTGAACCTGAGAATATTGTACACAAGGATATCCTCGTCGTCGGCGGAGGCGATTCGGCAATCGAAGCTGCACTTTTACTGGCTGAGAATAACAAGGTGACTCTTTCCTACCGGGGAAATGCATTCAGCCGGATCAAATCATTGAACAATGAAAAGATACAGGAAGCAATTCAATCCGGCAGGGTAACCGTAAGGTTCGGATCCCAGGTCAATGAGATCAATGAGTCCGATGTGCTAATATCCCAGACCGACTCTCCCGACCAAAAAAGTATTATTAAAAATGACCTTGTTTTCATTTTTGCAGGCGGAGAACTTCCGTCGGAATTCCTGCTGAAAGCAGGCATCCTGATCTCAAAAAAATTCGGAGAGGCTATTTTAAAACATAAATAAGATAAAGAACTGAAAAAGCCGGGATGAAAAATAGTTTATATATATTGTTGATCTTCTCAATGTTCAAATTTTCAGAGGTGAGCGCTCAGCTTTCACCCGGCCCTCTTGCTTCACCTCATTCTCATCTTGAAGGTATGTCGAATTGTACGCGGTGTCACACCCTGGGTTCAAAAATTTCCAATGACAAATGCCTCGATTGCCATACTGAATTAAAAAAAAGGATTGACGCACGTCAGGGATATCATTCTTCCTCAGAAATATCAGGGAAAGAATGCATCAACTGTCATAGCGACCATCACGGGCCGGATTTCCAGCTAATCAGACTCGATATTGAAAAATTCAATCATAATCTGACGGGTTATCCTCTTGAAGGGGCACATAACGCCAGGAAATGTCCGGACTGTCACCGGACAGCTTTTATCACCGACCCGGTCATAAAAGAAAAAAAATTCACTTACCTGGGTTTAAATACCGAGTGCCTGTCATGTCATGATGATTATCATCAGAAAACCCTTCCTGAAGCATGTACTTCCTGTCATACAATGGAGTCCTTCAAACCGGCAGTAAAGTTCAATCACTCGTCCGCCAGGTTCCAGTTAAAAGGAAGTCATAAGGATGTATCATGTTCGAAATGTCACAAGGTCATATCAAGGAATGGAAAACCATTCCAGGAATTCAAAGGAATTGCTTTTGATCTTTGTACGCGCTGCCATTCCGACCCGCACAGGAACCAGTTCGGGCCTGAATGTACAGATTGTCATACGGTTGAATCCTTTGCTTCCATCTCGGGGACAAACCGTTTTAACCACTCAAAAACGCATTACGTCCTGGAAAACAAGCACCTGGAAGTCTCCTGCAGATCCTGCCATAAATCCGGTTACAGTCAACCCCTGAAATTCGGGGAATGTACAGATTGCCATAGTGATTATCACAAGGGGCAGTTCATGTCGGACAGAATCATTACGGATTGCTCATCCTGCCACAGCACTACCGGATTCGACCAGTCATCATTTACTATTGACCGACATAACGAAATGGATTTTCAACTCGGGGGAGCCCACCTGGCCGTACCCTGCACCTCCTGCCATAAAACTCAGGGCTCATGGATCTTCAGGAATATCGGTTTAAAATGCGTGGATTGCCACGAAGATATTCACAGGAATTACATCAACGAAAAATATTATCCGGCGTCAAATTGTTTGAATTGTCATTCAGCCGAAAGCTGGAATAACATCCAGGCATTCAATCATTCCAGTACCTCTTTCCCTCTTACAGGAACGCATGCAACGCAGTCATGCCGTGAATGTCATTTCAAAAAGGACTCAATGGGAAACATAACCCAGTCATTCAGGGATCTGCCGAAGAATTGCTCGAATTGTCACAACGATATCCATTTCGGACAATTTGAATTAAATGACTCCACCCATTGTTCACGATGTCATTCAACATCCGGATGGAACATTGATCATTTCGATCATAATTCGACTGATTTTGTTCTTGACGGGAAACACAAGGACCTGCGTTGTGATCAATGTCATAAATATGTAACGGATGGTCGGAATCAATACATCCTGTATAAAATCAAGGACACCCGATGCGAAAGTTGTCATTTATAATTTCGGCTGTTTTAATATTGAATCATAACAGCCTGGCCCAGAAATCACCTCATGGCAGGGATTTCACGATAAGCTGCAGTGTATGTCATAGCACCAAGGGCTGGGAAATTGATAAAAGTATTTATTCTTTTGATCACAATTCCACGGCCATGCCGCTGGAAGGACAGCACCTGTCGGTAAATTGTAAATCCTGTCATCCCACTCTTGTATTTTCGGATGCAAAAACCGGATGTTCCGATTGTCATACCGACATTCATTCACAGACAGTAGGCCCGGATTGTGAAAGATGTCATACGCCCAAGTCATGGCTGGTCGAAAATATTACCGAAATACATCAAAGAACCCGATTTCCTCTTGTAGGGCCTCATAATTCCATTGACTGTGAGCTATGCCATAAATCCGCTTCACTTTTAAGATTTGATCCGCTGGGGGTAGAATGCGTGGATTGTCATATTGCAGATTACAGGTCGGCGAAAAACCCTGACCATGTGCTGGGGGGCTTCTCAACCCGGTGCAATGAATGTCATCTTATCACCGGCTTTTCATGGACGAATGCTAATTTCATTCATAACATTTTTCCCCTGACACTTGGACACAGTAATGTGAATTGTTCCCAGTGCCACACAAATGGAATCAATTCTCCCATTTCCAGCGAATGTTCATCCTGCCATATCTCAAATTTCAATACAACGAAAGACCCGAACCATATTGCAGCAAATTTCCCTACTACCTGCAAGGATTGTCATACAACCAACCCGGGATGGCAGCCTGCCCTGTATAAAGCCCACGATAGTCAATTCCCGATTTACTCGGGCAAACACAACCTGCAATGGTCTTTGTGTTCGGATTGTCATAACAATTCATCCAACTATGCCCAGTTTACATGCACCGGATGTCATGCACACAACCAGCAGGACATGGACAGCAAACACTCTGGGATAGGGGGATATGTCTATAACAGCACCTTCTGTCTGGCCTGTCATCCTACCGGCAGTACGGAGGGAAGCTTTAATCATAATTCCACTGTTTTCCCGTTGACGGGTGCGCACACCACTGTACAATGCAACAGTTGTCATACAAGCGGCTTCGCCGGTACGCCCACAGCCTGCTCGGCCTGTCATATCAGTAATTTCAATCAGACCAACGACCCGAATCACAGCGCCCTGGGACTATCGACTTCCTGCGAATCATGTCATACCGCGAATCCCGGATGGAAACCCGCCACTTTTGCCATTCATGATAATTATTATCCGCTTACCGGAGCGCATACCACAGTTGACTGCAGCAGTTGTCATAAAAACGGGTATTCCGGGACCTCTAAAGTTTGTTCTGATTGCCACATCAGTAACTTTAACCAGACCACCAATCCCAATCATACAGCCATAGGGCTTTCCACAATCTGCAGTACCTGTCATACAACCAATCCGGGCTGGAAACCTGCTGCTTTTCCAAACCATAATAATTATTATGTGATTGCAGGCGCCCATTTAACGATTGCCGCCAATTGCGATGCATGTCATAACGGCAATTATAATACCACACCCAATACCTGTATCGGTTGTCACCAGAAAGATTATAACAGCACTACAAATCCTGCACATGCAACTGCGCAGTTCCCAACCAGTTGCGAAATGTGCCATACGCAAAACGGCTGGGCTCCTTCAACGTTCAATCATGACGCTGCTTATTTCCCGATATATTCCGGTAAACATAACGGTCAATGGACAACCTGTTCCGAATGTCACCAGAATCCCGCCGATTTTTCTTCCTATACATGCATTTCATGTCATGCCCACAATCAGACTGATATGAATGATTCTCATAGTGGAGTTGCCGGTTACACTTATTCAAGTTCCGCATGCTACTCCTGCCATCCCGGAGGAAGCGCGGGGGGAAGGATCATACATTTAAATTACCTGAAAAAGAATTAAAGGCCTATCCATGAAGCGGTTGCCGATCATATTTTTTCTGCTTATAAGCACCTCAGTTTTAAAAGGTCAGGAAAGCCAGGAGATCCGGGAAGGAACTGTGACTTATATTACTTCACAAAGCGTTTATATTAAATTCAGTACTACCCGGGACATTGAACCCGGTGACACAATTTATATTCAATCAGGCCAGACACTGGTTCCTGCTCTTCAGGTCCGGTATCTGTCCTCTATTTCAGCAGCATGTACAAATTTTTCAAATTTAAAATTTACTTTATCGGACAAGGTTTATTATAAAGGAGCCGGAAGGCAGAATACACATCCATCCAATGTTGAGCCTGTCCGGGAAACGCCGAAAGAGCCTGCTCAACGGCAAGAATCCCTTAAAGCGGTTTTACCTGATAAAAAATCCAGACAGCCTGATATCCGGGGATATCTTTCCATGGCATCGAATCTGCTTTTCTCTCCCGAGGCATTGAACCGCTCTCAGAGAATGCAGTACATCTTTTCCCTTACTGCAAGAGATCTTGCTAATTCTTCCCTTTCCCTGGAGAGCTATATCTCCTTTCGTCATAAATTCGGGAAATGGAACGAGGTGAAAGAGAATATTTTCAACGGGTTGAAAATCTATAACCTCGCATTAGGTTACGGCTTCAGTAACAAGCTGACTGTTACTGCCGGAAGAAAGATCAATTACAAGTTCTCAAACCTTGGCGCTTCCGACGGGCTGCAGGCTGAAATGAAATTCAAGCCTCTGGTTGTGGGAATCCTTGCCGGAACAAGACCCGATTATACCGATTATGGATTTAACGGTAAACTGTTCCAGGCGGGAGGCTACCTGTATAACGAAATCTCTTCAAGGAACGGCCCTGTTCAGAATACGCTGGCATTTATTGAACAAACGAACTCCGGTAAAACCGACCGGCGTTATGCCTACCTTCAGCATTACAACGCTGTCATTCCCCGGTTGAATTTTTTCGGCTCGGCAGAGATTGATCTGTATAAAAAAGAGCCCATCCCCCCGGATACGATAAAAGCGACCGATACAACTTACAAGATAAGTCATAAGCCCGTATTCTCAGCTATTTATCTTTCACTTCGTTATCGTGCTTCAGGCAAATTGAACTTTTCGGTTTCCTATAGTGCCCGGCAACAGATCATATTTTATGAAACATATAAAAACTTCCTGGACCAGCTTTTACAGGAAGAAACCAGGAAGGGATATTTTTTACAGGCGAACTACAGGCCTTCCGCAAAATTAAACCTGGGCATTAATGCAGGTTACAATTTTCAGAAAGCAGACCCGCGGACTACAAGAAACCTTAACTTATATATCACCTATGTTCAATTACCCATCGTTGACATTTCAGTGACCTTATCATCGATATTTCTGCAAACAGCATATATTTCAGGAAATATTTACAGGGTGGATCTTTCCCGGGATATTATTCCGGGAAAGCTGTACGGAGGTATAAATTACAGTTACGTGAAGTATACTTTCTATAATGAAATCCCCTCGCTTCCCCAAAATATCGCAGAGGCAAATTTATCCTGGAGAATATTCAACAAGCTTTCTTTTTCGGCCTATTATGAAGGCACGTTTGAAAAGCAGGGAAATTATCACAATCTGTATCTTCAACTGATGAGCAGGTTCTAGGAATATATCGCAGCGTATAAATTTTACGGAATCCTGCTCTCAATTCAGGGGGCCGGGGACTTCAAAGATGGATTCTTAGTCGTTGTCTGTTTAAAGGCATTGTGTCTTATCAAATAAAAAAACCGGGCGCCCGTTAAGGCCCGGTTTCTTTAAATGAAATTTGCCGCGGGCGCCCGGTTGGAACTATTTCTGATTCTGGAACGCCTTTTTGCCCGCAAATTTCGCCTTACGTCCAAGCTGCTTTTCTATACGCATCAATTGATTGAATTTCTCGATACGTTCTCCGCGGCAGCCGCTTCCGGTTTTTATCAGGCCTGTATTAAGTCCGACAGCCAGGTCAGCGATGAAACTGTCAGGCGTTTCACCGCTCCGGTGGGATACAAAAGCATGATATTTATTTTTATATGCCAGGGCGATCGTTTCAAGGGTCTCCGTGACGGTCCCGATCTGGTTAAGCTTGATGAGGATCGAGTTGCCGACCCCTTTTTTGATCCCTTCAGCCAGGATGGCCTTATTGGTGCAGAAAATATCATCTCCGACAAGCTCTATTTTCTTACCTACCGTTCCGGTAAGGTTTTTCCATCCTTCCCAGTCATTTTCTGCCAAACCGTCCTCGATGGAAACTATAGGATACTGTTTTACCCAGCTTTCCCATATTTTGATCATGTCGTCACTCGAAACCAGTTGCTGTGTGCTTTTGAAGAATTTATACTTCCCGTCCTCCCATAATTCACTTGCTGCCGGGTCCAGGCAGATGCTTACCTGTTCACCTGGCTTGTAACCTGCCTTGGTGATCGCTTCCAGGATCACCTCAACGGCCTCATCATTCGATTTCAGATCCGGGGCAAATCCTCCTTCATCCCCGATGCCGGTGCTGTATCCTTTCGATTTCAATATGGATTTGAGGGTATGAAAAACCTCAACGCCCATCCGGATCGATTCGGTAAAAGTAGCCGCGCCATGAGGTGCGATCATAAATTCCTGGAAATCCACGGTATTGTCGGCATGTTTTCCTCCATTGATAATATTCATGC
>JBJKSY010000204.1:0-9558 GCA_046703645.1 Cyclobacteriaceae bacterium | reverse complement strand
TCGATATCTTCGGGCGTGGTTTCAATATATTCTTCGCCAGTCTGCCGGTCATATTTTTTTTCCCGCTGGTACTGGTGATAAAAAGTTACCGCCTCGATAAAAGCCAGGTAATGGGCATTGGTCCGGCGGGGTTTGAAAACCTCTTTGGGGATCTTCATCTGTTCGGCATAAGGGTTGCGGATGCTGACCGGCTGCAGGATCCGCTGCATATTGCGGAACTGTTCTTTGATCTTTTCTTCTTCACCCAGGTCGATCTTACCCGCAGCCAGCCTGCGCTGGTAATTCATGATCCGTTCATCCTGTTCCCGGCTTTCATCGATATAGATCAGAAAGCTCCGGTTCACATTATCCTCATAAAGAGATTCTTTGGTTGTACACCCGGCCACACATACCGGCCCTTCCACTTTCAGGGTTACCGTGCGGGTTTCGCCTTTGGTGTTTTTGATCACCACAGTTTTGGTTATCCGTCTTTTGCTTTTGATTTCCCGTAACGGGTACAACACTTCATCGGCCCCGTCCAGGTCCTCGATCAGGATCAGCTTGTTCCTTAGTTCCTGCCGGCCAAAGTAATAAAAAGCATTTCCGCTCAGCGTGGTAATTTCCAGCTTGTCTTCTTCGGGGACCAGGCTGCTCACCTTTTCCTGCAAATACGTTTTGCCGATCCCCGATCCACCCAGGCTTATGATATGAAGCGGATTATCTCTTTTTCTCGAAGTGAAAATAATATACATCAGCAGCCGGTTGGTTTCTTCACCCACCACACCGGCCCGGCCAATGTCTTCCAGCGTCCGTTCCATCAGGTTAGGCGCCGACAGGTATTGCCGGGCCAGCTTGATTTGATCCGGACTTAAAGTCCTTTTTATATCCCCGGCCTGGTTTTGTTTTTCAATCTCTTCCAGCCGGTATTTTTCCAGTTCGTCGGTTAGTTCCGTTAATGCCGCGGCTGCCACGCTGGTGCCGATCTCCAGTCGTTCGGCAATTTTGCGGATCAGCTTTTCAGTCTGGTTATCGTTATACAGATCCAGGTTATGACGGATGGCCAGGTGTTCGGCCTGGACTTTCAACGTTACCCGCATGCGATCCAGTCCTTCCAGCCGCAGGCCACCTAAAACGGCAATTTCCAGAGGCGGACATTGATAGATGATGTGGCCGGGATTGCCGGTATTCAGGTATCGGACATGGGAAGATTCCATTTGATAAAATATTTTTTACCGTAACTATCGGATACAAAAATATCTGATACTTCCGAAAATGCAAGCTCCTATCGGATTTCTTTTTCTCTTTTAATTACCTATTTTTGGCTTATTCTCGTTGGATTCAGTAATATCAGTATCTGATAGGTTATGGAAACAGGTAAAATCATTGCTTCCCTAAGGGACAGAAAAGGCTGGTCGCAAACCGAACTGGCTGAGCAGAGCGGCGTTTCACGCGTGATGATCGGTAAGTATGAAAGAGGAGAAGCCATTCCTTCCATTGATGCAGCAAAAAAAATTGCCGATGCCCTGGAAGTTTCCCTCGATTACCTGGTGGGTGAAGGGATTAATGCTTCTTTCGATAAACAAACCCTCAAAAGGCTGCAGGAACTGCAAAATCTCGATGAAGACAAAAAGAAAACCCTTTTTGATCTGATCGATACTTATATCCGCGATGCCAAAACCAGAAAAGCTTATTCTTAAAATTAGTTACCGATATAACCCTATATTAATAAGATTCGGACTTATGCTTGATTCAATATTATATCCCATTCCTTTATAACAATTTTAGCCTGCTCAATGATGTTACCCCATTCTGGGTCATTAAGAATTTCTTCATCAGATTCTTTTTCTTTATAATTATTCAGTAAACTTCTCAACTTATTTAATTCGAAAATTAAGGAGGTAGAAAGTCCAATTTCAGAAGAAGTCTTATCAATAAAATCATCAAAATTAAAATTATCAAATAGCATACACATCACTTCCGTCGGAAAAACTATTTGTTCGCCGGTTCTCATGATGCAGCGTTGAGGTCAGCCATCATTTATTCGTTGTTGAATACCTGCAAGAAAAATAATATTGAACCTCGTCAGCGGCTTCAGGAGGTATTAAATCGGATTACTGATTACCCGGTCAATCAGCTAGAAAATCTTTTACCCAATAGCTGGCCTGTAAAATAATCTTCGTGATAAACCCCAAAATCGCGATAGATACTCTTTACCGAAGGGATACCTTATATTTTATGTTTTCTGATATTACCAGAATATAATCTGGATATGGTAAATAGGATGATCCCATTCACTTCTCTTACCTTAAAATAATTATCAATGGGTCTTTATACAAATATATCTTGTGATTCCAAATTTATTTGTATAGACGGTAATTCTGAAGGTTTTATTCTTTTATATACTATTGGAAACTTATCTAATAAATCATTGTTAAATTCTTGAAGGCTTTTTATTCCTCTGAGTAAATAACCGTTTAATTCATAACTACACAAAGCATATTTTACATAATCTGTACTTATAAAGCATTGATTAATAAAATCCGTTATTCCTTTCAAATCATCATCAAAACTTTCTTTATGAAAATATAGTTCTGGTAATCCGATGCTTAATTCTTCAAAATCCATCCCTTCTTCCTCTATAAAAGAAATAATCATTTCTCTTCCTCCAAATAATTCTGTCTTATTTTCTCCAATAACTAACCCTAATTTACTTAAAAAAGTAATTATTCTAGGTTTCGATAAACTCGTTTTTTCTGCAATTAATGAGATATTAAAATATTCTGCCATTTTATTTAACTGAACCTTTGGTAAGTAAATTATTAATCTGGTCAGCATCCAATCTCCAACCACCTATAAGGTTTCCATTTAAATCTGTCATTATGTCTAAACCATTATTTGGATTAAAGAAATGTAAAACCTGTCTTGTGCCTCTAAATGTACCTTTTATGGGCGTTAATCCTTCCACATGAGATCTGATAACATTTTCAAATTCTGTAGCTGCAGAATTACTCCAATTGCTCGTAACTCCGAAATCATTGGCATGTTGAGTAAACATATGCTGCAAAGTTCGTGGATTTATTTTTAATTGTGTGGCTTCCTCAGTGGCTAAATCAAAATTTAAACTAAATTTAAATGGTGTAAAAGCAATTAATCCTGACCCGAAACTTAATGCCGGGCTCAAGCCCTTCATTTCAATATTGTTTATATCATGCCCTGTAAATGTTCCCCAAATTCCATTAACCATCAGGGCTAATGGATTGAAATAATTTATTTCTATTAATACTTTATTTACACTTTCAAAATTTACATTATTCGTAGAGTTAGTCTGACTGTTTGCTGATATGGATCTATTATTAGTGGTAGAACTATTTGATTTTCGCGGTGAACCATTGAATTTGCCATCATTTATACCTGCGTCAGATCCATTTACAAAAATAAAATTACCTTCACCTACCGCAATTGATGAAGATGATCTTCTTGTACTTTGAGGTCCTCCATATCCAGTGTTGTAAACATATTGTTTCTCATAAGGTTCTAATCCGTCGAGATCAATAAATCGTGTTGGCATATTTCCGGCGAATTGATATTGGGACCACCAGGGGTATTTTGCGGAAAGCTTATCGCTGCTTATAAACTTCCCGAGTGCCGGGTCATAGTACCTTTTATTGTAGTCATACAAATTTAAATTCAGATCATTTTGAAACTCCTTATCATTAAATAGATACTTGTTGGTCAACGCCCCTTCCAGCACACTGGTATTAAATGTCAGCCCGAACGGATATAAATGATTCGCACGTCTTATATATTTAAATCAAAATGAATATTTTATACATATTTTAGATAAATTTAGTTAAAATATATCCTGCCATGAGACGTCGTCTGGTTCTGGCATTGCTTCCCGTAGTATTTTGTTTCTATATCATTGCCTGTTTTGAAATCGATTTCGGAACACATCTCCAGACATGGCACGATGATTACGATACCTATATTGTCGATTCCAGTCCTTTAATTCCGGATCTCCAGCCGGTAATGCCTGAATTTTTCCCGGTTGCAATTCTTACCTTCTATATAGCTGCATTTATCCTGGTAACGGAACCTGTGATTTTAAATATCGCCATTTCGGCTGCCTTTAACGGCAGATCCTGTAAATATATTCTGAACCATTCTCTGCTAATCTGATCAGGGACATCCTTTCATCCGGCTTTTTTATTATCAAAAATTTTCCCTGTTAAATCCCAAGTCTATGATTGAATGGATTATCCGCTATTCTATCCGGAATAAACTGATCATCGGAATATTGACGATTGTCCTTGTTTCGTGGGGAATTTATTCATTGGTCAATCTGCCGATGGATGCATTGCCGGATATCACGGACAACCAGGTTCAGGTTCATGCTTTAGCATCAGCCCTGGATGCCCAGGATGTTGAACAAATGATTACATCACCTCTGGAATTAACCATGGCAAATATTCCGGGAGTAAAGAATATACGTTCCATTTCAAGGTTTGGTCTCTCGGTCATTACCATAGTGTTCAACGACAACGTGAATATTTACCGGGCAAGGGAACTTGTATTCCAAAGAATTCAGGAAGTGAAAGATGAACTTCCCGCAGGATTGGCTGATATCAAAATGGCGCCTATTGCGACCGGCCTGGGTGAAATCTATCATTATCTCCTGCAGCCTGAAAGGGGATATAAAAACAAATACTCGCTTACCGAATTGCGAACCATGGAAGACTGGATCGTAAAAAGACAACTGGAAGGAACCCCCGGCGTAGCTGAAATAAACAGCTTCGGCGGATATATTAAACAATATGAAGTATCAGTGAATCCTGAAAAATTGCGCAGCCTGAATATTACGATCAGCGATATCTTTAATGCGCTTAAAAATAATAACCAGAATACGGGAGGAGCATATATAGAAAAGGGGCAGGATGCATATTTTATCCGGGGTGTGGGGCTCGTAAAAACGCTTGATGATGTAAGAAAGATTGTTATAAAATACAATAAGGGTGTTCCGGTCTGTATCCGGGATGTTGCCAGGGTCGATTTCGGTCATGCGGTCCGGTATGGAGCCATGACCGAAGCAGGACAAGGTGAAACTGTCGGAGGTATCGTTCTGATGCTGAAGGGTTCCAATTCGATGGAGGTCATACGTAATGTGGAGACGCGAATGGCAGCCATCCAGAAATCCCTTCCCCCGGGGATAGTCATAAAACCTTTCATCGACAGAAGTGATCTGATCAGCAGGGCAGTTCACACCATCAGTCATAACCTTGTTGAAGGCGGAGTTATCGTAATATTTATCCTTATCATGTTCCTCGGGAACTGGCGTGCGGGTTTGATCGTCGCATCCGTGATCCCTCTCGCAATGCTTTTTGCCTTCGGGATGATGAACGTGTTCGGTGTCTCCGGAAATTTAATGAGCCTGGGCGCCATCGATTTCGGAATGATCGTCGATGGATCAATCATCGTGGTGGAAAGCGTTGTTTTTTACCTTCATCATCATACTGGACTTTTGGCCACAGGAAAGCTTACCCAGGAACAAATGGATGACACCGTATTCTTGTCCGCTTCCAAAATCAGGAAATCGGCTGCATTCGGAGAAATCATAATACTTATAGTATACCTTCCTATTCTTACACTGGCCGGAATAGAGGGAAAGATGTTCAGGCCTATGGCTGAAACGGTGAGCTTTGCGATAACAGGAGCCTTGTTATTATCCCTCACCTATGTACCCATGATGTCTGCAAAATTTCTAAGTAAGAGTATAAGAAGTGAAAGATCCCTGTCTGAGAGGATTATGAATTTTCTACAGAACTCCTACTCACCTGCCCTCCTCTTTGCCCTTCGCAGAAAGACGATTGTCATCGCCTTTGCCGTCCTTCTTCTGGTTGCAAGCGGAATAATTTTTTCAACGCTTGGAGGTCAATTCATACCGACTCTCGAGGAGGGCGATTTTGCGGTTGAGATGCGGCAGATGCCCGGCACATCCCTCTCCCATACCATCAGTACCACCCTGCAGGCAGGAGACATATTAATGAAAAATTTTCCGGAAGTAATAAATGCGGTTTCGCGCATTGGAGTTGCCAGTATTCCAACAGATCCGGATCCGATGGAAACCGCCATGATCACCGTGGTCCTGAAAAATAAAAAAGAATGGACATCCGCCCATGATATTTCCGGGCTGGCATCGAAAATGGAAAAGGCGCTGTCGGTGATACCCGGAGTGAATTTTGAATTTTCACAACCTATCCAGCAACGTGAAAATGAACTGATGACCGGAATAAAACAGGACGTGGCAGTGAAAATCTACGGCGAGAATCTCAGTGAGCTGAACCTGCTGGGTAAACAGGCCATACAGATCATCTCCTCTGTTCCGGGAACCCGTGATGTCCTTTCGGATAACACCGGCGGTCTGCCGGAAATTACAGTAGCCTATGACAGGGATAAAATTTCAGAATACGGGCTGACCATCAGTGATATAAACAAGACCCTTGAAAGCGCGTTTGCCGGCGGTAAAGCAGGAACAATTTATGAGAACGACCGGCGATTTGACCTGGTGGTACGTCTTGACAGCACCTTCAGGAAAAGCATTGATAATGTAAGGAATATTTATATTTCATTGCCTAATGGCTCCCAGATCCCCTTATATGTTGTGGCCGATGTCAAATACCAGGATGGACCCAGCGTGATATCCAGGGATAATACAAAGAGAAGGATTGCCATAGGCTTTAACGTGCGGAACAGGGATGTGGAAAGCGTGGTGAATGATATAAAGAAAGAGCTGACCTCCCGCCTTAAGTTGCCACCGGGGTATTTTATTACCTATGGAGGCCAGTTCCAGAACCTGGTAGAAGCCCGCAGAAGACTGGAATTTGTAGTTCCGTTGGCATTAACGGTAATTTTTATCCTGTTGTTCTTCACATTCAGTTCCGTAAGGGAAACACTTCTTATTTTTACGGGAATTCCTTTTGCCGCAGTAGGCGGGATCTTTGCCCTGTTCATACGAGGGATGCCATTCAGCATATCGGCAGGAGTAGGTTTTATTGCCTTATTCGGAGTTGCCGTATTGAACGGAATTGTTTTAATCAGTTATTTTAACCAGCTTAAAAAAGAAGGGATTTACCGCATCTCCCGCCAGGTTCTTCAGGGATCAACCAGGCGTCTGAGACCGGTGATCATGACGGCCATGGTGGCATCCCTGGGTTTTCTTCCTATGGCACTCTCAACTTCCGCAGGGGCAGAGGTTCAGCGACCCCTGGCAACGGTCATCATTGGAGGATTGATCACTTCCACCTTACTGACCCTGATAGTCATGCCGGTCCTTTACAGCCTTTTCACAGGAGGGCCGTCAGGAAAAATAAAGAGTCCCGGATTGCTGACTTTACTGATACCCCTGTTAATGCTGGTTCCCTTCACCGGTAAGGGTCAGGATATTAAAACGCATTCATCCGTGCCGGAACCGCAGCCCGTCACTCTTGAACAAGCCGTTAACATGGCTCTTCAGAATAATCCGCAAATAAAAAGTGCCGGTTATGAGGTTAGGCGACAGACTGTGTTAAGAAAATCTGCTTTCAACCCTGACAAGACCGGCCTGATGTATTCCTCCGATAATACGAGCCCCGGAAGAAATACATACCTGGGGGTCCAGCAAACCTTTAGCTTCCCGACATTATATATCAGTCAGGGCAAATTACAGAACCAGGAGGTGCAGTCAAGTAAAATATCACTGGACGTTTCAAGATTGGAACTGGTAAAAAATGTGCGATTGGTATATAACCGTCTGACTTATGATAACACAAGGCTCCGTGTTCTTACAGACCAGGACAGTACCTATTCCGGGTTTGCAAAGGCAGCGGAAGTAAGGTATAAAAGCGGTGAAACCACCCTGCTTGAAAAGGTTACTGCCGATGCCAGGTTCAGGGATGTACAACTTCAGGAAAAACAGGCGGAAGCGGACCTTGTCATAGACCGAAGGGAATTTCAGAAATTACTGAATACAAAACAGGATTACATTGTCATCGGCGGACTTGAAAAACAGGATTTCAGCACCGGCAACGATTCAATGGTTGAAAAGGAGAATCCTGTTCTCATCTTTTACAGGCAGAATATTAATATCGCGAAGGCAAAGCTGTCCCTGGAAAAAAACCGGCTTCTCCCGGATTTCACAGTCGGGTATAATGCCCAGACTGTTAACGGAGCGGCCGGGTATTACGGGTATGAGGCTGGAATTAATATACCTGTCTGGTTCCGTGCAGGGCAAGGTAAAATTCAGGCTTCTCGTCTTGATTTGCAGATAGCTAATTCCGATTACGAAAATGTACTCAATGATTTTCTTTCCGGTTACGACCAGGAAAAATCCACTTTGGATAAATGGCGGGAGCAGGTAAATTATTATGAAAACATTGGTCTTAAGCAGGCGGAAACCATCTTAAATACTGCTGTCGAGAATTATCGGTCGGGAAATATAAGCTACGTGGAATACATTCAGGATGTTTCCGAAGCATTTAATATCCGGCTCCGGTACCTGGATGACCTGGCAGAATACAACAGGAGTATTGTAAATATCAAATATTATTTAGGGGAATGAAGGATCAACACAAAAAAGAATTTATGAAAAAGTCAGTCATAATAACGCTGTTTACCGGATTGATAATCAGCATTGCCGGTTATTCCTGCAGGAACCAGCACAATTTCGATGCAGATGACATGAATACCGGCGATTCCATAGCATCGACGGGGGTTTCTGAAGTAAAGGTCCGTCTCTCGCAAATTCAATTCGATGCCCTGGGAATAAAGCTGGGTACCATTGAAAAGAAAGATCTTGTGGACCAGGTAAAAGCGAACGGGTATATAGTTACCCCCCCGCAAATGACCGCAGATGTATCCACCTTCATCGGCGGGGTGGTTAATTCAGTAAATGTCATTGCCGGTGACAGGGTGAAAAAAGGACAGGTCCTTGCCTCGCTGGAATCGCCTGAATATATTCAGCTCCAGGAAGATTATCTTAAAGCAAAAAGCAGGCTTAGTTTCCTTAAAAGTGATTATGAACGCCAGAAACAAATGCTGGATGCCAATGCCACATCATCTCGCATGTATCAGCAGTCGCTCGATAATTACAATTCCGGGAAAGCCCTCGTTCTTTCCCTGGAAAATAAACTTAAACTTTTAAATATCTCACCGGATGATCTTGATAAGGGAAAAATGGTATCCGCTATACGGATCACCTCACCGATTTCAGGAACGGTCGAAGATATCAATGTGAATACAGGCAAATATGCCGATCCCGTCAAAAGCCTTTTCAGAATAATCAACAACAGCATCCTTTTTGCAGACCTGCAGGTTTACCAGCAGGATATCGATAAAGTGAAAACCGGTGATAAGGTTTATATTAAAATTCCCGATGAGGCAGGGCCCCTGGATTCGGCCACAGTATTCGCCCTAGGCAGGGAAATAGATCAGGATTCGCGTTCCATAATTGTCCATGTAAGAATCCCGGACCATCACGGATCCCGGCTTATCCCCGGAATTTATGTTCAGGGATTCATTGAAACCGGAAAAAATCCGGCGAATGTG
>JBJKSY010000203.1:0-7548 GCA_046703645.1 Cyclobacteriaceae bacterium | reverse complement strand
TGATAAGTGATAAGGAAAGGAAACTTTTTACCATCGAGAACAGTATCCCCGAATTAAAAACAGAAAAAGATCCTACACGCGGGATAGGAATTGAAAACGTAAAGAAACGGCTTCATCTCCTGTACCCGGGATCCCATACTCTGAGCATATCAAGGGAAAAGAATATTTTCGGAGTTAAACTCGAATTGCGCCCATGAAAACCCGGTGTGTCATAATCGATGATGAGGAACTGGCGCGAACGCTATTGATCAATTATATCCGGCAAACGCCGGAACTGGAACTGGTGGGAAGCTATAAAAGCCCCATGGAAGTTTTCAATGATTTTGATGAACTGAAAATCGACCTGGTCTTTCTTGATATCCAGATGCCGGAGATTACAGGAATTGAGTTTATGAGGATCATGAAAAAATCCAGGCCGCTCTTCGTGTTCACAACCGCTTACCCTCAATATGCCCTCGAAGGCTTCAACCTTGATGTGGTGGATTACCTGGTCAAACCCTTCCCGTTTGAACGGTTCCTGCACTGCATCCATAAGGTAAAAGCCATGCTCGACAAACGGGGGAGCCTGGCTGACGAAAATCCTGCATACCTCATGGTCAATTCCGGTCATAAAATTTATAAGCTAGCCCTCGATGAAATACTCTATATCGAAGGCTTACGTGAATATGTTTCCTATTATACGGAAGACAAGAAAAGGATTATCGCCCTTGACTCACTGAAAAACCTTGAAAGCAGGCTGGCGGGATCTAATTTTATCCGGGTGCATAAATCATACCTTGTCAATGCCGGTAAGATCAAGGTCATCAACAATAACCAACTGGTGGTGGGAGATAAAGAGATCCCGGTAGGCAAGAGCTTTCGCGACCAGGCCATGACCAGGCTCCTCCGTGAAGAGTTATAATAATGTGGTAAATATTTCAGGATTTCTGATCTTAAGTACTCTTTCAAATGTAAATCGGTTTTAACAGGACATTTTTCGTATTAAAGATCAATTGTATAAAGACAACGTCCTCCGTTAAAATACCCTGTAAAGAGGATCTTTGAATCTGTAGGATCCCATTCAAGCCTTAGGAAACCCACGTATGAATCCAGATCCAGATTACTGGTGAGCTGCTGCAGATTCCCGGTCTTAAGGTTCAGCGTCCAGATCTGAAAGTATCCCGACCGGTCACTGAGAAATGCGATTTTAGAACCATCACGGGAATAAGCCGGACATTTGTCTTCCCATGGGCTGGTAACTAATGAAATTCTTTCCCCGCCGTTGACAGGTACTGCATAAATATCATTCTGATAATTGTATCCGGTTTTTGTTTTCTTGTCGAAAGCCAGATATTTCCCGTCCGGTGACCACGCCAGATCATTTGGTGAACGGTCATCAATTATTCCCAAGTCCTGGGCCTCGGGGTCATTGAAATCATGGGTCACCTGAATGGCCTTTCCCGAATCGGAAGGGATTTTCCAGATATTGTATTCGTTCCCACTGGCCGCATCGGATAAATACGCGATCCACTTCCCGTCAGGAGACCATACAGGCATGAAGTTTATATGCCCATCACCTGCCAGCCTGATATAACTATTATCAGTGAGATCATATTCAATAAGGTAATCAGCCCGGAGTATCTGCTGGGTTTCGGGTGTAGGATAGGATGCCTGGAATACGATTTTCTGCTCGTTCGGTGACCAGTCAGGGGTGCGGGCCTCTTCCCATACAAGCTTCCCTGCCTGATCTGCGAGATTAAAAGTCATGACGGATTCGCCGATTAAATTTCCGTTATTTCTGAAGTTATCAACGGTACATGCAACTTGTTTCCCGTCGACGGAATAACTTCCGTAATGAGTGGCATTATATACATTGGGCAATACCTGCATGGCATAGTGCTGGAAACCCGGAATGGCCATAATTACATTTGATTGTGTTGATGCCATTCCAACTGCACATGCCTTTACCGCAAAATAATATGGAGTTCCGTTCGAAAGATTGCCGATTGTGATCCCGAATATATCCCTGCTGACGTCCTGGTAATGCTTCAGTTTATCAGGACCTTCTGTGGATATCAGGATCTCAAAATAATCCGGATCCGCATTGGGGTATATCAGACCAGGAATATATACCATATCATAATACATCGGCTTGTACCATTTTAATGTTATTGAGCCATAATCGATTGAACTTGTTAAAAAGGGAGTATATAATATATTATTCCCATTTGGACCCGGAGAGTCATAGGTACAATTATACAGGAACAAGAATATGAGAAGAAAAGCAGTTTTCTGTACTGTTTTCATAAGCCGGCAATTTAAATAAGAACACTTCCATTGCCATTTAAGTTGCAGGGATATGATTTAATATTTTGGCATTAATTTGAGAACCCTGTTGCTTAAATATCAGGCCGAAACGCTTGAATATTAACGTCTTGTGATTCCCGGTAATGGTGATAACGACGCCAGGGGTTTTACATGAATAATACAATAGGAAACCGTTGGCAGGTTCCCAATAATCCCTGTGTTTATAACATCGGGTTCACGGATCCGGGTGAAATCCCGGAGATCACGGATCCCCTTCATTTTATTTGAGCTTTAATTACCCGGTTAAGGACCCTAAGCCATTCATTTAGTAATAATTACCTTAAACATTATCCGGTAACAGATAAGGCGCCCTGTACATTCTTGTCAGGTAGGAATCCGCCTCAGGGTCATTGACGAACTTTTCAGCTTCCGGGTTGAAGTGGAGTGTCCGTTTAAGCCTTGTGGCAATATTTCCCAGGTGGCAAAGTGAGGTCGACATATGTCCTTCGAGGATGTCGCCATGGAGGTCCTGCCATTTTCCGGTTTTCACACAATCTATGAAATTCTTGAAATTGTTGAGAACGGAATCGCGGTTTGCCGGATCATCGTTATAGAACAGCTTCCCCGGTGTTTCCTTGTAGGAAGAAAACCCGCTGGGCAGCAGGTTGACGTCCGCCATCATCACCTGGCTCTTGCCGCTGTCCTCATTATCAATATTCATCCATCCCTTCGAACCGTAGACCAGGTTGCCGATCCGCATATCACCTTCGGAATTCGTGCCCAGTCCCCTGACTTCGAATTGCAGCAGCTTGCCGTCGCTGTATTCGAATTCCACATGCTGAACATTTGGGGTTTCCTGGTCGGAATCCCAGACAAAATAATTACCCATTGCATGGATCCTTACAGGATGCTCATACTTGTTCAGCGCCCATCTTGCTATATCCATCTGGTGTGGTCCCTGGTTTCCAAGATCCCCGTTGCCGGTATCCCAGAACCAATGCCATTTATACAGGAACCGGTTTTCATTAAAAGGCCTGTAAGGTGCCGGCCCGAGAAATGCATCCCAGTTCACACCTTCCGGAACCTGGCCGTTGGGAGTATGCCCGATACTTGCCCGAGGTTTAAAGCATAAACCCTTTGCCATATAAATATCACCCAACCCGCCTTCATTGATGAACTTGATTGTGGCAATTGTATTGACATTACTCCTCCCCTGGGTTCCTACCTGTACAACACGGTTATATTTCCTGGCGGCTTCCACCATTTTTCTTCCTTCCAGCAGCGTATGGGATACAGGCTTTTCAACATAAACATGTTTACCTGCCTGGCAGGCCCATATTGTCATCAGCGCATGCCAGTGGTTGGGCGTGGCGATCGTGACGGCATGAATGTCTTTATTGTCGAGTATCTTCCGGAATTCGGTTTCCGTACCCGGCTTATATCCCGTCAGTTTTTCGACCTCCGAAACGCCTTCCGCAAATAATCGCTGGTCAATATCGCATAAGGTCGTGATCTTAACGCCCGGGATTTTTGATAATGCCTCATAATGGGCTTTGCCCCGGTTATGAATCCCGATAACCGCAACATTGATAGTGTCATTGGCACTCTTATGTTCCCGTGCCCGGGCAGCAAACGGCATCCCGGCCATTACACCTGCAGAAACGGCTGCTGACTTTTTTATGAATGATCTTCTGTTTAAGCTTTCCATGATTTTGAAGTTTCAAACTCAATATATACAATTCTGCCGATTGAATCAAAGAATAAGGTTACCCTAATTTTAAATGTAACGGAGTCTTTATTTTCCCGTTTTATGCTTGCGACTGGTGTGGATAATCGATATTTTGCCTATCATTGATCCTGTGCCCTCCGGGGTCGTTCCCGGAACCGCAGAAAAACTTTTTTATTTTTAAAAGGAATTGAACTGAAGGTAATATCCGGGATGTCTGTCAGGAATAAATAATAATCGTAAACTAATAACCGATAAAAATGAATTCAGGAAGACGTGAATTTTTCAAACTGGCCGGAACAGGAGTGGCAGGAATAGCCCTGTCCTCGCCCCTTGCCTTAACATCATGCGCAACTGACCAGGCTGCCAAAACAACGGATGGCCAGGTCCTTTTCATAGGTGACGATATCGCTATCGTTGACACACAATATGGCAAGGTGAAAGGATTTATCCTCCGCGATATTTACCAATACCGCGGAATTCCCTATGGTGCGGATACTGCCGGGAAGAACCGTTTCCTGGGGCCTCAGAAACCTGAGCCCTGGAAAGATACCTTCAATGCAATCTGGTGGGGAAACTCAGCCCCGCAGATCATGGAGAACCGGTATGAAAATTCCTTTGCCTCATTCCGCGATCACTGGAATTATGATGATGTCAGTGAAAATTGCCTCAAGCTGAATATCTGGACACCCGCCGTTAAGGACAATAAAAAAAGACCGGTGCTTGTCTGGTTGCATGGCGGCGGTTTTGTGAACGGGAATGGAATTGAACAGGACGGTTATATGGGTGAGAACCTGAGCCGGCATGGGGATATCGTGTTCGTTTCTCTGAACCACAGACTGGGCCCGATGGGATTCTCAAACTTTGCCGGGGCAGCAGGAGAAACATTCGCCGCTTCTGGAAATGCCGGTATGCTTGATATCGTGGCTGCCCTGCAATGGGTGCATGATAATATTTCTGGTTTCGGGGGTGATCCCGGCAATGTTACCATCATCGGACAATCCGGCGGCGGAGCCAAAGTGACTATTCTCACCGCCATGCCTTCGGCCAAAGGACTGTTTCATAAGGCTGTTGTCCTTAGCGGCGCTTCTCTGAAGGCCGGCGATAAGGAATATTCTGAAAAACTGGGATCCTATATACTTAAGGAAGCCGGGCTGAAATCCGCTGAAATGGAAAAACTGCAGATGATGCCCTGGATGGATTATTATAAGCTGGCCAATGAAGCCAGCCGGAAACTAATGGCCGAATCGGGACCGGGCGGGGGATTCATGCGAAGGGGATTCAACCCTGTCGCCGACGGGAATTTCCTCCCGCAGGATCCCTATTACCCTGAAGCTTCACCTTCAGCCGCTGAAATTCCAATGATCATAAGTTCCACCTTCAACGAATTTTATCCGAACCCGATGGATACTTCGCTGGATAATATTACCCTGGACGAAGTGAAGGAGAAACTTAAGGACCGGATAGGATTCATTCCCGGACTGGGTGACAAGGCTGGAGAGGTGGTGGATGCCTATGCCAAAGCCTTCCCGGAAAAGAAACCCGTAGAAATCCTTTCCCTTGTGGTGAATAACAGGAAGAATACCATTGCCCTGGCTGATGCCAAGTCAAAACAGCCGGCACCGGTATATGTTGACTGGTTCGGTTGGCAACCGCCTATGTTCAACGGGAGAATGAGAGCATTCCATTGCCTTGATATCTGTTTCTGGTTCTATAACACGGATCTCATGCTGACCCATACCGGCGGCGGCGCAAGACCCAGAAACTTATCAGAAAAGATGGCCGGCTCCCTGCTGCAATTCATGAAGACCGGTGATCCGAACGGCGGCGGGCTGCCTGACTGGCCGAAATACACATCCGACAAAGGAATAACTATGGTTCTGAACGATACTTCAGAGGCCAGGAATGATCCGGATCGCGAAGCAAGGAAGACTCTGCCGGACAGCGGGGTATTTTAATTTTTTGATTTGATGATTTTTTGATTTGTTGATTTGCGATCAAAATAAAAAGGGTCTTCTGTTACAGGAGACCCTTTTAATTTTCGTAAAATTTTTTAGCATTGATGATCACATCTTCGCCAGCCATTCATCCATTCATCCAATCGTCCATTCATAGAAGCATGCACCCGTCAACCCATTTTCGCATCTGCCCGTCTACTCATCTACCCGTCCACCCGTCTACTCATTCAACCATTCTACACCTCCAACGGCCTTGCCACCATTATCCCCAATTGCTTTTCATACGAGGCCATATGCTGGCTGAGTGTATTTTGTGTGATCTGAACTTTATACCCTACGTTGGGGGCATGCATGAAATGCAGCTTGCCGTCCTGCCAGATGGCGATACCTGTATGCGACACATCAATACCGGGAATGGCGGTCGTGATCGCCAGGATATCACCGCTGTGGATCTTGTCGCCGACCTTGTCGATCTCGTCCTTGGGAATATGGAACATGGCCCTCTGGTTCATGGCATCTTCCTGTTCACGGATCCTTTTAATAAAATCCGGATTCCCCTTCAGTTTCGGGTAATCGTCAGGATGGGTCGACATGAAATCGATATGCTTCTTGTAAGGGACACCGCCGATTTCCTCAGTGACATTTTTAAATACCTTTTTCTTTTCCCCGTCGAAAATATAATCGCTGAAATAATTCAGCCTGCTCGGGTATCCGTTTATTATTCCGCCCCGGTAGCGCATGTTTTGCATACCTGCCTTGAAGTCGCTGAAAGTTGTCTTATGCTGCTTGATGCACCTGGCAAGATCCAGGGAGTTTTCGCAGAACGTAACACAATCAAGGCCCCTCAGGTTGATGACCAGGTGTTCAGGTCCCGGCTGTTCAAGTGTATTGGCCTCATAGGGAGTGCCGATAAAAGATTTACCCATGGCAATCACTTCTTCATTGATAGGTTTGTCAGCCAGGTGATCCTTAGCGGCCAGGGCAAATTTCGCGAGACATATTTTTTCATCCTCATCCAAAAAAAATAATCCATGCGTTTTCCTGTATCCTGTAATGACAGGTATGGCCGACAGCAGGGAAAATGTTTTTATAAAATCTCTCCGTTCCATAAATTATATATTTTTCATTCTATCGATACACGCGTTTCTTCGAAGATTTCCCGGGGTAAGATTCATTATCTTAATAATTATAAAAATAGCATTTTGTTTTATGAAAACGGATTTTCCCATTTTCCGGTCAATAATTTCCAGGCATCTTAAATTTGCAGTATCTCCGATTCCTTCAGTCTTAAAGCAGCGAACAGGCTGATCAGCATAAGAACGATCAGGCCGGCCATGGATGCAGTCATGGATCCCGTGGCGGGGGATTTGAAATAATCCATCCCGAAGATAAAAGCAATCCCCGATATCTGTCCCATCAATATTAGCAAACCGGTGGAAGTTCCTTCCGGAGTGGGATGAGCAATTTCTGCGCCATATTGAAAACCAATAGGGCCTGAGCTGAGAAGGAAAAAGCCCAGGAAGAATGCCGATATCATGAGTCCGACGAGGTTATGGGTATAGGTGATCCCGACAAGAG